>JBIIUD010000222.1:0-5447 GCA_044340175.1 Verrucomicrobiaceae bacterium | reverse complement strand
GAGGCGCAGGGGCGTTTTGTGACGCTGATGAAGAATCGCGGCGGGGCGGGCGTGGTGCTGGTGGATGCGGGCGAGGGGGAGTTGGCCAAGGAATTGCTGAAGGCGTACCGCGGAGAATAGAGGTGATTGCAAATCCACTGCAGTGGGGGCATTCCTGCCGTCACGTCATTACGCTCGGGCCAGGAATGGCATGGTGACTTGGTTTTGCAGTGGCTCGATAAATTATTATGAAGAAGAGAGAAAAACTGGATCTGGTGAGCAGGCATTTTCCGAATGCACGAACCACGATTGATGGGGTCAATCACTTGATCGACTTTGTGGAGGATCACCTGGATCTGGAGCCGCAGCAGGTGATGCTGGCGGACAGCATTTGCAGTGACGACGTCAACAGCATCCAGTATCCTGTGCGCACACGTGAGTTTCTGGGGCCTTTCAAAATGGGTGGGCTGAACGGCTTTCCATTCACGGGACTGACGGGGATGGCCGCGCTGGCAAGTCATGTGCCGGATGAGGGTGCGGTGCTGGTCTATTATGGGCCGCACATTGGCATTTCGAAGGAGCGCAATGTCGGAGAGATTTATCGCATGGGCCAGACCGGTGTGACCAATTGCTGCGGGGCTGCGAAGGCGGCTTTGGCGCGACTGCAGCGGAATCAGATCGTGCCTGGCCAAGTCTCTGACATTGACTACCAGATGAACACGTTGGAGCAGATCCTGTTGCGGCAAAGGGAGCGCATCCTGGGGGCGGAACTGCCGCTCCTGGAGGTGACGGAAGTGATTTACGAAGCCATCGATCAGCGCATCGAAGAGCTGGTGGCGGCGACCAGCTACCAATGCCGTTATGTGATCTTGATGGGCTCCGTTTTGATCAACAGTGACAGTGACATCGGCTCGTTCACGGCGAGTCGGAAACTGGATGTGATTGATCTGCGGACGGGCGAACGGACGAACCGACTGAGTGAGGTGGATGGCTAGAAGCCCTCACTCCTTAGGTGCGGTCGCCAAGTGGGTTAGCTGGTAAAGGAGCCGCCGGTGATACGGCCTTCGGGGGTGACGTCGATGGCTTCGGCGGCGGGGACTTTGGGCAGGGCCGGCATGCGCATCATGGTGCCGGTGAGAGCGACGAGGAAGCCCGCACCGTTGGCGATTTCGAAGTCGCGCACGGTGATGTCGAAGTCGGTGGGGCGACCGGACTTGGTGGCGTCGTCGGAGAGGGAGTTTTGGGTTTTGGCCATGCAGATGGGCAGGTCAGCAAGGCCGGCCTGAGTGAACTGCTGGAGGCGTGTCTCTGCCTGCGGAGTGAGAACGACGCTGCGCGCGCCGTAGATGCGAGTGGCGATGGCGGTGAGCTTCTCCACGATAGGGGCGGTGGTGTCGTAAAGGAAGGGGAGGGGGGCGGTCTCGGTGGGCAGGTGGTCGAGCAGCGTTTGGGCGAGATCAACCGCGCCCTCGCCACCGGCACCAAAGACGTTGGCGACGGTGCAGGGGACGCCACGGGAGGCGCAGAAGGCTTTGATGAGGTCGTGATCGGCGGGGTCGTCGGTGTGAAATTGGTTGAGGGCCACGATGACGGGGCGGTCGAACTGGGAGGCGGCGTCGAGATGAGCGGCGAGGTTTTCGAGGCCTTTCTCGAGGGCGGGGGTGTTGGGTTGGGTGAGGGAGTCAAGGGCGGCGCCGCCGTGCATTTTGAGGGCGCGGACGGTGGCCACCAGGACGATGGCGGCGGGAGCGAGTCCGCTTTGACGGCACTTGATGTGGATGAATTTTTCACCACCGAGGTCGAAGGCAAAGCCGCCTTCGGTCACGACAAAATCGGCGTGGGCGAGGGCCATGCGGGAGGCAATGACGGAGTTGCAGCCGTGGGCAATGTTGGCAAAGGGGCCACCGTGGAGAAAGGTGGGCACGCCCTCGATGGATTGGACGAGGTTGGGTTGGATGGCGTCCCGCAGGAGCGCCATGAGAGCACCGGTAACGCGGAATTCTTTGGCAAAGACGGGATCGCCCAAAGTGGTGAAGCCGACGACGATGCGGTCAATACGGGCGCGCAGGTCGGCAAGGGATTCGGCCAAGCAGAGGATGGCCATGATCTCGGAGGCGGCGGTGATGTCGAAGCCGGTCTGGCGCTCGGTGGCACTGCCTGGAGAGGTGACGGTGCGGCGAAGGGCGCGGTCGTTGACATCCATGACGCGCTTCCAGGTGACCTGGGCGGGATCCAGGCGGCAGCGGCCTTGGTGGAGGTCGTTGTCGATGACGGAGGACAGCAAATTGTGCGCGCTGGTTACCGCATGGAAGTCGCCGGTGAAGTGAAGGTTGATGGATTCGGCGGGTTGGACGGTGCTGCGACCGCCGCCAGTGGCGCCACCTTTGCGGCCGAAGACGGGACCCATGGAGGGCTGACGCAGGGCAAGGGCAACACTCTGACCGATTTTCTTCAGGCCTTGAGCGAGTCCGATGGAGATGGTGGTCTTGCCTTCGCCGGCGAGGGTGGGGGTGATGGCGGAGACGAGAATGAGGCGCCCGTTTTTGGTACCGGTGCGGATCGCATCCAGAGAGATTTTGGCTTTGTCCCGACCGTAGGTGATGAGGTGGTCGGGAGAGAGGGAGAGCGAGTCGGCGATGGCTTGGATGTTCGGGAGCATGGGGGGAGTTTGAAGTGGTCAGTATTCAGTATTCAGTATTCGTGAGTCGTGAGTCGTGAGTCGTATCAGCCGGGGTACATGAGGCGGCCGATGACGACGGACATGGTGAGACCGACGAAGTCGGCAGTGAGACCGGCGATGAGGGCGTGACGGATCTTTTTGACACCGACGGAGCCGAAGTAAACGGCGAGCACGTAGAAGGTGGTCTCGGTGGAGCCGAACATGATGGCGGCGGTCATTTTGAGGAATTCGGAGGCATCGGGTCGGGCGAGGATTTCGGTGAGGACGCCGAGCGAGCCTGAGCCGCTGAGGGGTCGCATGAGGGCCATGGGCAGGAGATCGACCGGGAAGCCGACGGCACCGAGCACTGGTGCCAGCCCATACTCCAGAAGGAGAAGGGCACCGGAGTAGCGGAAGATGGCGAGTGCTGCGAACATGGCGACCAAGAAGGGCATGATGCGGGTGGCGACGGCGAAGCCTTCTTTGGCACCATCGACGAATTCCTCGTAAACTTTGACGCGGCGGGCGAGGGCGACGCCGAGAGTGAGGACGAGGAGGAAGGGGATGGCGAGAGCGGAGGCGGAGTTGAGGGCAGCTCGGAAGCCGGTGGGGGCGGCGGTCGCTATGGTCTCGGTGGTGGCGGGTTTCGCGGCGGCGGCTTGGGCTTGGGCCTTGGCGTCGGTGCTGCGTTGTTCGGCGGCTTTGACGACACTGGCGATGCCGGTTTTTTCGAGAACGGACTGGCGGAGGGTGGGGGCGGCGAGTTCGAGCACGGCGATGCCGGCGAAGGCGGTGAGGAGGAGGGTGAGGAAGAGTTTGCCGCGCGGGGAGAAGCGGGGAGACGAGGACGAGGACGAGGACGAGGACGAGGACGAGGACGAGGACGAGGACGATTCGGTGGGATCGAGGGTGTCGGGCTCGACGCGGAAGCGGGAGAGGCGCTGGAGGGACTTGGCCATGACGATGGCGGTGACGGTGGTGCAGGCGGTGGCGAGGATGGTGGGGAAAATGATCTCGTAGGCGTTCTTCACACCGGCGGCGGCCAAGTAGTTGATGGCGGTCATGGGGACCAGGGTAAAGGCGGCGGTGTTGAGTGCCAGGAAGGTGACCATGGCGTTGCTGGCGGTCTGCTTGTGCGGATTGAGCTGCTGCAGGTGGTCCATGGCCTTGAGGCCGAGCGGGGTGGCGCTGTTGCCGAGGCCGAGCATGTTCGCAGCGAAGTTCATGATCATGGCGCTGAGGGCGGGGTGCCCGGCGGGGACCTCGGGGAAGAGGCGGCGCATGAGGGGGTGGAGGAGATGGGAGACGGCGGCGAGGAGACCGGCCTTTTCCATGAGGCGCATGGTGCCGAGCCAGAACATCATCATGCCGGCCAGCGGTAGTGCGATGCCCATGACGGCCGTTTTGGCCATGTCGAGGGCGGCGGGGATGACGCCGTTCTCACCCGATAGATTTCCTAGCAAGCCGGCGATGAGGATGCCGCCGAGAACAATGGCTGCCCAGATGTAATTCAACATGGGCGCCAGATAAAGAGAGGGGGCAGGCGGCGTCAAGGAGGGGGCCTGGATTTTTGGTGCGGGAAGTTTTTCAGTGGGGGCGGAATGTGATTGAGTATTCCTGATATTTTGGTATTTTTAATAGCTCTGTTTTCATTTCTCTTTCCTTTGGTCACACTTTCATGAAGCGCGCCCGTCCCGAACGCTCCCGATCCACTGAACCGACTGACAGTCCGTGGGATGATGCCTTTGGCATTGTCCTGCTGATGATGGCGGCGATGTATTTTTTGGCCCTGATGTCTTATGATCCGGGGGATTTGCCGGGCTGGGCGCATTTGGTTTTGAGCGACCAGACGAATACGGTGACGCACAATTTCATTGGGCAAGTCGGGGCGGTGGTGGCGGGTTACTCGCTGTTTTTGATGGGGCTGGCATCGTACATTTTGCCGATTTCGTTGACCTGGCTGGGGGTCTGCAAGCTGGCTTCAGGCACCAAGATCACGCGGGTGACATGGCTGGGCGTGGCGCTGCTTTTGATCAGTGGGGCGGCTTTGATGACGGTGAATCACCTCTTTGAATGGCAGGATGGTCACCTGCCGCATGGCGGTGGTGGGGGGCTTGGGCGGCTTGTGGGGGAGACATTGTTTGGAGCCTTGCTGGGGCGGGTCGGGGCGACGCTGATGCTGGGGCTGGTTTATGCGATGGGATTTTTCATGGTCACAAAGATCCACCCGCTGCGTCTGCTTGAGGAAATCAAGAGGGAACTGCCGTTGTGGATTGCTACGATGCGGCAGCGGCGTGCGCTGGCCCAAGCAGCGAAGATGCGGGAAGAGCCTGAGATTGAAGTGACGGCTCCGGTGGTGCGCAGTCGGAAGCGGAAGAAAGCGGATGAAGAACTGACGGGTGAGGAGATGCCGGTGCTACCGATCACGAATCTGGAGCTACCGCTGAAGTTTGCACCGCCACCGCCGAAGATCATCGATTCATCGGAACGTCGCCAGCATGGGGCGGACACTGACAAGCCGAATCTGGCGGAGGTGTGGGGGAAGAAGCGCGCCCAGAAGATCGAGCAAGCCCCGCATGGCAGTTTGGGGAGTTTGACGGTGCTGTTTAAAAACTATGAGTTGCCGGAGCTGGATTTGTTGAATTGGCCGGAGGAGGATGTCAAACCGGCGGATAAGGGGGAGTTGCTGGCGATCCAGAGCACGATCGTGCGGACGCTGTCGAGTTTTGGCATCACGGTCGAGCCGGGTGACATCACACGCGGGCCGTCGATCACACGGTATGAGGTGCGGCCGGCGGATGGTTTGCGG
>JBIIUD010000221.1:0-5456 GCA_044340175.1 Verrucomicrobiaceae bacterium | reverse complement strand
ACCCATTTGACAGCGCGCTAGGACCACCCCGGTTTCGGCGAGCGCGTAGGCTAGGAATTTACGCACACTCACTCCCTCAGGCAGGCCCGGGCTTGTCGTGCCCTTGCGTAGGACCAGCTCGGCCGAATCGTTGCGGTTTGACCACAAACCTTCATTCGTATTTGTGGTTACACCGCTACCCGTTCTGAGGGTGGCATGCACCAAGTAGTGATCCGCCTGCAACGTGACTCCGAGAAAAGTCTGGAACGTCCCGCCCGCTGGGGCTGTCTGCCCGCGGCTCAGTGTTGGTGAATCGGTTTGATTGACAAAGAGCGCTTGATTGCTCGTCGTCGGTGCCATCAGTCCAGCGATCAAGGCATAGTGTGGGTTCGCTTGATTTTCCTCCTGAGCGATGGCGGTATGGGGTGAAATTTCGCCTAGCATTACTGTCACTGCGTTGGTGAGGGTGGTGGTGACGCCTTCGCGGATGATCAAGCTATTCTCCAGCCAGTCGCCGATGGCGGGTCGCGTCACCCAAAGCAGGCTATCATTGCTCGCATTGGTGCCGAGACTTCTGCTGGCATTCATCTTCATTTGGATTTGCCCAGACGCCAAGCTTTGCAGAATTGGCCCAAAGGTTTTCACGGTAGCACCCGGTCCACCCGGTAAGGGGCTGCCTGTGCGCAATAGAGGCTGTCCGCCGATAAGTACGGCTTGACGATTGCTGGCATTGACTCCTGGGCCCTTCAATCCCACCCGAGTGATGCCGTAGCGCACGCTGTTGCTGTGATGCTCGAAGACATCGCTGATGATGGCCGGTCCGCTGCCGAGCGACTGGTCGGTGGAAAGCAGGCGAGTCGGCATGAGCGCGTCAAATGACCAGAGCCCTTTGCCCTTGGGATTGAGCACTGGTGCTAGCACGATGGGTGTGTCATTGGCGGACCACTGAGCTTTGATGGCCTTTTGCAACAGCGCCCCTGGAAGGTTTGGGGCTTCCTGCCCTTTGGTGTAAACGGGTTCAAGTCCCAAATTGAGTGGGTAGCCCGGCAGCCTATGGACCGCTCCACGCGTGAGGCTGTCCGAGACCCGCAATGTTGCAGCAATAGCCAGGGAATCCCCTGCCAACGACACATGACGGCCAAAAGCTTCACCCGCTTGGAAGTTGCTTGGTGTCACTCTCACCGGGGCGCTCAGGTCCGCCACTTTTGCGTAGTACCAAACGGCCCCCGCAGCCTGCGCGCTGCTGCTATCGCCCGGTGCTCCCACCACGAGTCGAGACCGATTCAAACTGAGGCCCGCACCAAACTGATCCCCCACCTGTGACCCCAACAGCGGAGCCTGTAAAATGAGACCGGCTAGGCTCATTGGATAGACAGCGCCAGTCGTATTCGCTCGCAACGGTGCCGCTATGAAAGCCCTTCCAGATTCGAGCACCAAGCTGCTGCCAAACTGGTCCCCGGCTTGTCCATCGGGAGCTTGGATCTTGCCCAACTGAGCCGTGGAGCCTGGCAGGGCGAAATCAAACAAATACGCGGCCCCTTGCTGGGCCCCTCCTAGCCCACTCGCCCCTGGTGCCCCGGTCAATATCTGATTTCCGTCACAAGTTACGCTGCTGCCAAAGAGAGCCCCCTGCTCAGGATCCGCTGCCTCATAACGTCGGTAACTGAAGGGATTGCGCAGATCCAACGCCACCATCAGTCCTGCTGTCAGCAGGGTTTGCTCTGGTTGGCCCGCGGGAGTGCGTTTGACGGTGGTTTCGGGTGCGCCAATGGCGACCAGCGACCCCGACATGGCTAAAGAAGCGCCAAACGCACGCGCGTTGAGGTAGAACCCAGGAAACACACCCAGGGGCGTTCCCGACGGGAAGCTATGCCAAGACATCTCTCCCTGGCCACCCTGCTTTCCAGGCGAGCCTACCACCAGCGTTGCCCCGGAAACGGCAATGCTTGATCCGAATCTCGCCCCAGCGGAGGTCTGGTAACCGTAAATTTTGCTTACAAGGCGCCGACTCTCTGCATCAAAAACATAGACGGCCCCTGCGTTGTTGCCCTTCACGCCATCCTTGGGAGCGCCCACCACCACGTAGCGTCCCGTGTTCACGAGTGCTTCGCCGAACCCTTCCACGTTCGCCCTGGTGGGCAAAAAGAGCGCCTCACTCTGGCCCTGCACCAGTCCTTCGTAACAAATGCTCAAAACGACTACGAATAAAGATGAGTAATTCAATCTCGGCGCTGTCTTTTTGATAAGCGACTTCGAGAGCAAGGTTAAAAAGAACATAAGTCAGAGCTTATATCCGAACGCCTACTCCCGTTCAACCTTTTTTCAGATCACTGCTGGCGTGTCCTGTTTCATTGGGAAGAGGAGAGCTGCGATGGTTTCTTTTCCTGCAGACATCCGAAGCATGGATTCCGACTTGCGCGGGCGGGGTTTGGGGGTGTGGATGGACATTATGGATTCGGGTTCAGATGTCATCAAGGTGCGCGGGGCGCGGCAGCACAATCTGCAGAATGTGGATGTGGATCTGCCGCGTGGGCGGTTGGTGGTGATGACAGGGGTGAGTGGGTCGGGGAAGTCGTCGCTGGCGTTTGACACGCTTTATGCAGAAGGGCAGCGGCGGTATGTGCAGAGTCTGTCAGCGTATGCGCGGCAGTTTTTGGATCAGATGGAGAAGCCGGATGTGGATTTCATTGAGGGGTTGAGTCCGGCGGTGGCAATCGAGCAGGTGCATTCGACGCCAAACCCGAGGTCCACGATTGCGACGGTGACGGAGATTTATGATTACCTGCGGGTGCTGTATGCGGTGGCGGGGGTGCCGCATGATCCGGTGACGGGGGAGGTCTTGACGCGGAACACGTCGGAGGAGATCGGGCAGCGGGTGCTGGGGCTGGTGGAAGGGACGCGGGTGGTGGTGCTGGCGCCGGTGGTGGAGGGGGAGTCGGGGGATTTGAAGGGCTTGTTTGAAAAGCTGCGGCGGCAGGGGTTTGTGCGGGTGCGGGTGGATGGGGAGATGCGGGAGTTGGAGGAGGAGGGCTGGCGGCCAGCGCCGAGGGAAAGCCATGAGGTGGAAGTGGTCGTGGATCGATTGGTGGTGCGGGACGGGGTGCGGGCGCGGTTGATGGAAAGCATCGAGACGGCCCTGCGGTGGAATGAGCGGGAGATCCGGTTTCTCGTGAGTGGCGGGGAGCTTGCCGAGGAGGTGATGAGTTTTACCACGGCCTATGCGAACGCGCGCACGGGTTACCTGCTGGAGAAGCTGACGCCGCAGCATTTTTCCTTCAACACGCATGTGGGCGCCTGTGGGACCTGTGAGGGGGTGGGCACGGTGATGGCGGCCGACCCAGGGTTGCTGGTGCCGGACGCGCTGAAGAGCCTGGGTGCGGGAGCCGTGAAGACTTGGTGGAGCCGGGTGCCGAAGATGAAGGCGCTGCATGAGGCCGGAGTGGCGGCGTTGGCGCGACATTTTGCGGTGTCGATGGAGGTGCCGTTCAAGGAGTTGCCGAAGGATTTTAAGAGGGCGTTGTTTGAGGGGACCGGGGAGAAGGCAATCTCGACAGGATGGAAGACGGCGGAGAATCGGCGCAGTGTGGCGAAACCTTACGAGGGCTTGGCCAAGGAGGCGGAGCGGCTGTATCTGAGCGCCGAGAGTGAGACTCTGAAGGGGCAGGTGGCGCGGTTCATGAATCCGAAGGTGTGTCCGGCGTGCGCGGGCAAGCGGTTGCGACCGGAGGCACTGGCGGTGAGGCTAACTTCGGATTTTGGGGAGAAGGCAACTAAGTCAGAGGGCAAGCCCGCGGCGCGCGCCACGACAGCGCAGCTTTCGATTCATGATTTTTGTGGTCTGCCGATTGAGGTGGCGTTGGGGTGGCTGAAGGGTCTGGTTTTGACGGATTTTCAACGGGGTTATGTGGCGGACCTGCTGAAAGAGATCGTCAAGAGGCTGGCGTTTCTGGAGCAGGTGGGATTGGGTTATCTGGCGTTGAATCGGGAGAGCGGGACGCTATCAGGCGGGGAGATGCAGCGCATCCGGCTGGCGACGCAGATCGGTGCGGGGCTGGCGGGGGTGCTGTATGTTTTGGATGAGCCAAGCATTGGGTTGCATCCGGTGGATACAGAGCGGTTGATCGCGACGCTGAAGCGACTTCGGGATCTGGGCAACAGCGTGCTGGTGGTGGAGCATGACGAGGGCATCATGCGGGCGGCGGATTGGTTGGTGGAGCTGGGACCAGGGGCGGGAGCTCATGGGGGGAAGATCGTGGCGGAGGGGACGCCGGACCAAGTGGCGGCAAATGAGGCATCGCTGACGGGGGCGTATCTGAGTGGACGGCTGCGGGTCGCGGTGGCGCGGGAGCGGGTGGTGCCGCAAGGGCAGGGGAGTTTGCTGGCAGGGGAGGGGACAGAGGGCTGGTTGACGGTGCATGGGGCCAGGGAAAACAATCTGCAAAACGTGACGGTGGGTTTTCCTCTGGGCTGCTTCACCTGTGTGACGGGGCCGAGCGGCAGTGGGAAATCGACACTGGTGGATGACATCCTCATGCGGTCGCTGATGCGCTACTTCTACGGGGCCAAGGCGGAGCCAGGGGCGCATGATGGGGTGACGGGACTGGGAGGAATCGATAAGGTGATCGTCATTGATCAGTCGCCCATTGGGCGGAGTCCGCGATCGAATCCGGCGACGTTTACCGGGGTGTTCACACCGATCCGGGAGCTGTATGCGAAGCTGCCGATGGCGCGAGTGCGGGGTTATGAGTCGGGGCGGTTCAGTTTCAACACGCCGGGCGGACGCTGTGAGAAGTGCCAGGGGGATGGGCAGCTCAAAATTGACATGCACTTTCTGGCGGATGTCTATGTGACCTGCGACCAATGCGGGGGCAAGCGCTACAACAGTGAGACGCTGGAGGTGAGCTACAAAGGGCGCAGCATCGCGGAGGTGCTGGAGATGACGGTGGCGGAAGCGGCGCGATTTTTTGAGAAGCATCCGATCATCGGGCCGAAGCTGCGGGCGCTGGAGGAGACGGGGCTCAGTTATGTCAAACTGGGGCAGCCGGGCAACACGCTGTCAGGTGGCGAAGCGCAGCGGGTGAAGCTGGCGGCGGAGCTGGGCAAGCGGGCGACGGGGCGGACGCTCTATGTGCTGGATGAGCCGACGACCGGGCTGCATTTTGCGGACATCCAGAAGCTGATGGAGGTGCTCATGCGATTGCGGGATGGGGGCAACACAGTGATCGTGATCGAGCACAATCTGGATGTGATCCGCTGCGCGGACTGGCTCATCGATCTAGGGCCTGGAGGTGGGGTGAATGGCGGGCACGTGGTGGCGGTGGGGGCGCCGGAGACCGTGAAGAAAGTGGCTGGCAGTGTGACGGGGCGGTTCTTGTAGGGGGAGTGGGGGACGCCTCGGATCAGGCTACGGCGAGCGGGAAGCGTCGATGACATGACAGATGCCATACGAGCCGCCGCCTCCATCCGTTTTGTTGAAC
>JBIIUD010000220.1:0-5472 GCA_044340175.1 Verrucomicrobiaceae bacterium | reverse complement strand
CGTCGCTGGCGACCACACCGTATCGAGACTTGTGCCATGCGACGAATGCTTGATGACACCAATCGTGCGCCCGAGCTTCTCACTCATGCTCGCAGCAAAAGACACCTCACAGCCAAACCCCCGCTTGTTCATCTTCTCCGCCGACAACGGCAGCCACTGCGTCCCATCAAAGAACAACGCCTTCGCCAACTCTCCCTTCAGCTCCTTCGGCAAGTCCTCCAGCTTCGACCGCCCCCCACTCATGTTGCTGCCACCCACGCAAAGGAAAACCGGCAAAGGATCGTCCGCCGCCGAGGCTTCGCTTGGCATGAAAACAACCCACAGAGCGAGCAAGAGAACGGCGAGGGACAAGAGAGTGGGTTTCATGGCGTTCTTCCCTAATGCCGAACAAAAGCCATCGTGTCACGAATCCGTGGCTGCTAGGTTTCAATGGCTACTTCAAAGCCGCCATCGCCTTTTTCCCGAGATCCTCCACCAGATCGGCCAAGTAACTCCAATACGCCTCTTTCTCGATCGTATCGCGGACGGTGGCTGCGGGCAGAAAGCGGCGCATTTCCTTCATGAAGTCCTCGCGCATGGCGGGCTGGTTTTGCAGGGCAGCCGTTCGCTCGGTGAGCAACGTCACAAACTCCGCATTCTCACGCTGATGATCGCGGATTTTGATCGGAATGAGCTGGGTCTGAAGCTCGACGCCCTGCTGGGTCAGCCATGCGATGTCCCAGAGATCGCGGTTCTTGATGCGGTTCTCCCGGAAGGCGAGCGCGATGATCTTGTCCGCCAGAATCTCCTCCCGGCTCTGCGCTTGCAGAATGAGCCCCGAGGTGCCGAGGTCGATGCCGTAAAGATTGCGCAGCATCATCGGGCGCGGGTCGTGGCTGGGGATGGCGCAGATGTCGAGGTGGATGCGCTGCGCAGGCAGATGCTTCTGTCCGGGCCGTGTCTCGATGGTCAGCTTCCAGGTGGACACTTTGCCGCCGACCTTGACCGGCTCGCTGACGCTCACGGGCAAGGCATAGCGGGTTTGCAGCCGCTCGGTCAGCACGCGGGCCAGTTCAGCCAGATCGCTCTTTTTGAAGTGGCTGCCACCCGTGAAGTCGAGGTCCTCGCTCAGCCGGGCGGAGCCGTAGCAGGCTCTCAGACAGGTGCCTCCGATGAACGTCAGACCAGTGAGCAAACCCGCCTCGCTCATCTCGCGCAGGATATCGTGATGCAGCAGTTCCTTCTCCACCACAGGCCGCAGGGAAGTCAGCTCCGCACGGGAGCGCAGCGCCTCGTTCACGAGCTGGTCAAACAAGCTCACGCGCCACCTCCTCGTCCACGAGTTCCATGCTGCGGCGCGTGACCTTCATGTCACGCAGCGCCTGCCTCACCGACGCCCGCCAGAGATGCCGCTCCGGGTCATAGCTCAGCTCGCTACTCACGTCATCCGGGCCTTGCGCCGTATGCACGAACTCGATGTGCCCATAGTCCCCGCAATCCACCACATGACTGCGACCCGACGTCATGAGACTGATCCAGTTCATCGGCACCTGCGAGATCACACCTGCATCACTCAGCACCGACTCCAGGCTCATGTAATTGAACTCCCCCGCCCGCAACCGAGCCGCCGCATGAAAAAGCACACTGCCCGCCGGATAGTCCGGCACCGGATAAAGGTAAATCCCTCGGCAAACCCGCTTCAGCAGCCCCGCCTTCGTCGCCCGGGAAAGCAACACCGCCAACTGCCCGCACCCCGGCACCGCCGCCGCCAGATCCGAAGGCGCAAACACACAATGCTCCCGATCCGCGAGCGTGCGGAGAGACTGTGAGAGTTGACGGAGGGGCTGCACAGCTTGACTCTACAAAAGATTGCATAAAATGCAATGTTTTGTTGTGTTACCAAATCACCAATCCGAGAGAGAGTAGCCTAGCCTTAGTTTCTGCTCCGAGCCTTCGTCAGCGCAGGAGTATCCTGCAGCTTCTCCCCATCCAGCGTGATCTCTTTCGTCGCTTCCAGCCCCAAGACGCGGCTGCCGCTGACGGCATCGGGCTGCGTGTGGTTTTCGGGATCGTGGAGGGTGTTGGCTTTCACGGTCACGGCTCGGCTGTTTTTCAGGATGATGGCCTGGCGGTCGGTTTCTTCCTGCGGCTTGGCGATGACGGAGGCGCGGACGGGCGAGTCGATGTGATTGCGCTCGATGCGTGAGTCCTGGATGCCGATGAGGCTCATCGCGGGGCCGCCGGTGCGGGTGAAGGTGTTGCAGGTGATGCGGAGGCGCTCCATGGGCGGGACGCCGTCTTTGCCTTGGGCGTTGTGGGCGCGGGCGTCGATGGCGGGATGATGGGGGCGCGGGCTGACATCAGTGAAGACGTTGTCGGCGATGGTGATGTCGCTGGGGATGCCGCCGACGAGGCCCATGCCGGTGTTGAGGCTGATGTTGCTGCCCATGCGGGTGAAGGTGCAGCCGCGCACGAGGCCGGGGCCGGACATGATGAGCAGGCGCTGGAAGTTGTCCTCCCAGCGGCAGTTTTGCACCACCCAGCCCGCGCATTCGTGATCGAGCCACTCCGCCTGCGCCTCAGCGAATGGCGTGGCGTCTTGATCAAGCGTGAGTTCGAAATCGCGATGCGCGACGAGCTTTGCCTCGCCGAGAAAGACGCCCGTTTTGCGATGGATGAAGCGCAAGCGATCCCCGGCGCGTGCATTCTTGAGCGTGGGACGAAGTGAGGCATTCGTCTCCAGCGTCACCTGTTTGCCGGACACGGATTTCACCTTGCCCCAGATGCCGTGGAAGTTCTGCAAATCATCGGCGGTGTGCCGGATGGTGACGTTGTCCATCACGCAGCCAAAGCGCGTGGAGCGGCACAGGAAGCCATCGGCGCCCTTCCACTGGCTGGTGCCGGGTCGCGGGCCGAAGTAGCAGTCCTTCCAAAGATGCGCGCCATCGCCGCCGCTCTCACTGGGGCCGCCCTTCGCCACATAAACGCTGACGCCGTGCAAGGTGATGTTCGCCGAATCCTCGAGCACGATGGCCCCCGCACCGGTGTAGAGGCAGGAAAGGCCATCGCCCACACGCACGACACCGAGCTCGCCATACGCACGCTCCCAGTTCGCATCGTGAAGGCGCTCCATGAGCTGCGGTTCGAGCATGTTCACCCAATAACGCCCGCCCTCGGAGGGCGTGATGTCCTTGTAGCGCAGCTTTCGCACACCGGCCTGCATGTCGTAAAGCGGCACGCAGAAGCGGCCGTCGCTTTTGAAAGGAAACAAGCGCTGCTCGTCGTGTCCCTTGTAGCTCGTGGGCACCACGACGCCGGGCGAGGGCTGGATCTCAAAGCGATTCCCCTCGCGGTCGATACGCGTGATGCGGCCCTCGATGCAGCCGCGCGTGCCACGATCAATGATCGCACCGCGCAGCACGATGTTGCGGCAGTTGCGAAATCCCACGCAGCGATGCCCCGGCGGCATCTGCTGGTCATCGAGATCGAACCAAAACGTCGCGCCGCTCGCGTCGATCGCGAAAGGATGCGCCGCATCGCGCTGCATGTTCTCAAACCCCAGCGGGAAGATCACCTTCGCCCCCTGCCAGCGCTCCTGCCCAAAGCGATAATCCCCCGGCGGGATGCGCACCTCACCCGCGCCACTTTCAAAGGCCTTCATCACCATCGGCATCACCTCGCCACCACGCACCCGCTGCGCTTCCTTCTCTGCTTCCGTGAATTGCGGTCCCGAAGGCAGATCAAAGCCGAAACGATACTCCTCTGCCGGTGGTGACTTCGAGTCGAGGATCGCCCGCTGATGCGGCGAGAGATGACTCACGTCAGCGAAGGCGGCGAAGGGAGCGAGTAACAGTGCGACAAGGATCTGCGGTGTGTTCATTTTAGAGTCTCCAAAAAGGCCTTCACGTCCTCAAGCTCCTGCGGCTTCAGCAGCAGGTTCATCGGTGGCATCGGCGAGATGCCGAGCTTCTCGAATCCTTCGGCGAGTTTGGCGTTCGGGTTGATGAGCGATTCCATGAGGTAGGCGGCATCTTTTTTGGCGGCGATGCCATCCAGCGCGGGTCCGACGACCGTGCCCTGGCCTTGCAGCATGTGGCAGTTTTTACAGGCGGCGACGGGGTGCTGCCAGAAGATGTCCGCGCCGCGTTTGGCATCGCCAGGCTGAGGTTTTGCGGCGGCGACGGCGGCTCCAGGGATCTGCTCGCAGAGCCGGATGTCGTCAAAGAAGGCCCCTCCCCGACCATGCGCGACGAGGAGGACGCGGGCGGTGGTTTGCTCCTTCGAGTTGAAGATCGTCTCCACCTCGATCCAGCCCTCCTCGCGGGGCGAGATGCTGGCGCTGCGCGCGCCGCTGTGCTGCTCCATGAGCACCACATCCCCCGCGACGCGGTCCCATAGCCAGCCGCTGAGCCGGTAGGTCGTGTTCGGCTTCACGGCTATCTCCTGCACCATGCTGTTCATGGCCGAGGTCTCGCTGCGAGAGATGAGTTTGAGCGCGAGTTTGCCTTCTTTCGCATTCTGGCCGCGCTCGATGAAAAGCAGTGCCGGCTCACCTGCGGCGGGTTGCGGCGTGCGACGCAGGGACGTGTAGGTGGAAGTCCAGACGGCGGGCAGTTTGTTGGCACCGAGTTCTTCAAAGCCGGTATTGGCGAGCAGGTTCGGTCCGTCGGTGTAGGCGGTGGCCTTGTGTTTCCGTGCGAGCACCTCGGCGGCGGTTTTCAGCCATTCATCACGGCGGATGACATCGTCGAGCGTGAGCTTCGCCACCAGCGTTTGCAGCTCCTGCGTGGTGGCGAAGTCGCCGAGCTTAACGAGGGCTTCGAGGCGTGTGACGGGGTCGGCATCCGTCACGGCGGTGGAGGAAAAATACAGCGCCTGTGCCTTGGCATCTCCATCCAGTGCACGGATGGCATTGCGCCGGAGTGCGGCATCTTTGGACGTTAGCGCGTGACGATGCGTGGCCTCATCCAGCAGGCCGAGACCTTTCAGCGACCACAGGGCATGAATGGCACCCGCTCCCGTGTTTTTGGCCATGACACGCTGCTTCAGCGCATCCGCCGCTTGCGTGACCTTGCCTTCCACGAGGTTCTTTTGCGCCAGCAGACGCCAGTATTGCACATCGTCATCCAGAGCCGCCACGAGTTGGGCTGCATCGGCTCCCGCGAGCGTCTTTTTCGCTGGCTTGGCATCTTTGGCGATGACGCGGTAAATGCGCCCGCGACTGTGATCTCGCAGCGCGGTGATGTGAGCATTGCCCGCGCCTTTTTCACCATTCGGCAGGCCAGTGAGCACGTCATTGGCGGGATTGTGCTGGAGGATGAAGTTCTGCCAGTCGGCGATCCACACCGCGCCATCCGGGCCGACCTCGGCAAACACGGGCGAAGTCCATTCATCGCTGCTGGCGAAGAAGTTCATCGCATCATGCGCCACATAGCCCGCGCCCTCGGGCCGCACGTCCATGAGCGCCACGATTTTCACCGTGGGCTCACAAAT
>JBIIUD010000423.1:0-3939 GCA_044340175.1 Verrucomicrobiaceae bacterium | reverse complement strand
CAGGGTGCGTGTGGTGGTGAGCGGGTCGTGCCGACGCGCCATTTCCTTTTCTCCGGCGCGATAGGCGGAGAGTCGGCTGAAATCATGCGTCCCAAGCAGCAACGCCGCCGCCTCTCTCAAGGCGGACTCATTGAGTGGGCCATAGACTTGCCAAGCGCGACCGATTTCGAACGGGCTCATCACCGGAGGCCGCCAGATTCGGTAGCGATAAATTTTTCCCACCGCCTCAAAGCGCGCGTGAAAAGCCGGGCCTGGCTCGCTGACCGCCCGCACCCGGATGCTCGGTGGCAAGCAGGCGTTCAGCGCATTAAGCCAAGACTCAGGCGAAAGCGAAGCCGTATCTGGCACATCCGCGTGCGCCACCTGGGCCAGAGCGTGGACCCCGGCATCAGTGCGGCCAGAACCTTGCGTCTTCACGGGCACCCCAGCCACTTTCATGAACGCGGCGTTCAGCTCATCCTGCACGGTTTGCCCATGCGGCATCGTCTGCCAGCCGCGCCAGGGAGCACCATCATACGCCAGCGTCAGACGCAAGCGCTTCAGACCCTCGGCCGGAGCAAAACGTGGGGACTCAGTAGCCACCCCGACGTGGCCGTCCCCGGCGGGTTTCGCTTTGCCAGTCCGAGTCCGAGCTTTCATCCGGCAACAGGTAGCCTTCTGGACCCCGACTGCTGTTGAGGTGCTCCTGCAAAATGATCACTGCCGCCAGTTGGTCCACCACCTCCCGCCGCGCGTGGCGGTCCATGATGCCGGCACGGGACAAACTGGCCTCCGCCTCCACCGACGAAAGCCGCTCGTCCACCAGCTCGATCGGCACCTCATGGCGCAGCGCTTTGCCGAGCTGCTCGACAAACTTTTCCACCCGCGCCGCCGCCTCCCCGTGCTCGCCGCTCATCCGCAGCGGCAGGCCGACCACGATTTTTTCCACCTGCCGAGCCCGAACGATCTCCGCGATCTCCCGCAAAGGCTCTGCGGTGGCATCCAATGTCTTCAGTGGACTGGCCACCAAGGCCATTTCGTCTGACAGCGCCAGCCCGATGCGCGCCGTGCCATGATCAATGCCAAGAATGCGTGCCATGGTTGTTTGACAGGTTCAGCGCAGCTCGGCCGGTAGGGCATCCACCAGTTTCTTGATGCTCTCCGCATGGCTTTTGCTGGCAATGAGCAGCGCATCCTTCGTCGGCACCACAATGAGATCCTTTACTCCTAGCAGCGCAATGTGTTGTCCCGTTTGGGAGAAGACCAGGTTGTTGTGGGCATCCACTTCGGACAAGACGCAGTTGTGGCAGTTGCCAAAGTCGTCTTTTTGCAGGTAGCCGCCCACCGAGGTCCAGTTGCCCACGTCATCCCAATCAAAGGTCGCCTCGATGTTCATCACGTGCGAAGCCCGCTCCATCAGCGCGTAGTCAATCGAGAGCTTGGGCAGCCGCCCGAACTGATGCTTGATCGTGGCGTTCACGTCCCCAGAAGTGCGGAGTTCGGAGACAAAATCCGCCAGCTCTGGGCAGTGCCGGCTGAACTCGCTGAAGATGGCTGGGATCGTCCAGATGAACATGCCCGCGTTCCAACTGAAAGTGCCCTGGGACAGAAAGAACTCCGCCAGCTCCGGATTCGGCTTTTCCCGGAAGCGCGCCACCTCATAAATGGGTGCGCCCGCCACCCCTGGCACCGGCACCGTGCGTCCACGCTCCACATAGCCGTAGCTGGGGCAGGGCCATGTCGGCTTGATGCCGATGGTGACCAGACTGTTGCACTTTTCCGCCGCCGCCATGGCAGTGCTCAGCACCGATTGAAACTCGTCCGTGTTCTGAATCAAATGATCCGCCGGCAGCACCATCATCGTCGCGTTCGGGTCACGGCGAACGATCAGTCCCACCGCCAGGGCGATGGCCGGAGCCGTGTCCCGCTTTTCCGGTTCCGCCACAATGTTCTCCGGGGGCAGGTCTTTGATCAAGGCACGCACCGCCTCTTCCTGGAGATGATTGGTCAAAATCAAAATGTTCTCCTTCGGCACCAATCCCTCCAGTCGGTCGATGGTCAACTCGAGCAGGGTTTTTTCGCCGAACAGCTTGAGCAACTGCTTGGGCAAGGTGTCGCGGCTGAGGGGCCAGAAGCGCTGGCCACTGCCGCCTGCGAGAATGAGTGCGAACCGATGAGTATTGGACATAAAGTGAAGAGTAATCGTAAGCTAGGCTGGGTTCGCTCGAATTTCCACTTTAGGCTTTCGCATTCCGGCGCTATATTTGTCGCATGACCGAATCTTCCGCCCCCAACCGCTACGAAAGCTACGCCAGTGTGATCGCTCCCGCCGCCGCAGGTGTGGCGTTGGGCATGCTTTTTGGCCGCGACATGGAGCGCAAGACCTCGAACGTCATCGCGCTCACCCTGCTCTCCGCCGCCGCCGTCGTGGCCGCACCGGTCCTGACAGACGTCATTCAGCGCGCCGCCAATCGCCCCAGCACGGCTCGCGGCAGCCGCCTGCGTTTGCAGGGCATCCGCAACGGCGCCCTGCCGGAGTCCGACGAATTCTTCACCCTGGACGAAGAGATCCTACCGGCGAACTGATTGCCCCAGTGGGACGACCCGATCGATCGCACGCCCCTTGGAGACACTGGCCCGCCAGCGGCCGTTACAGCGGCACCGTCTGCTGCGCGTTCTGTGTTTTCCATTCTTGACGACCCCACCGTCGCCAGACATCCTCGCAGCCGAAGAGTCACTTCATCCCTTCACCCACCCACTCATCCATCCACCCCACACATCATCATTATGGCAATCAAAGTAGGAGTTATCGGAGCCGGCGGCATGTTGCAGTATCACGCAGCGGGCTTCCGTCAGGCAGGCGCAGAAATCGTCGCCGTCGCTGATGCAGCCCCCGGCGCTGCCGCCAAGGCCGCCGAGAAGTATGGCATCGCCAAGGCTTATGAATCCGTCGAGGCCATGCTCAAAGGCAGTCCAGAGATCAAGGCCGTCAGCGTCATCGTGCCGAACAAGTTTCACAAGCCACTCACTATCCAGTGCCTCAAAGCGGGCAAACACGTCTTCTCGGAAAAACCGCCGGCCCTCAACGCCAAAGAGGTGAAGGAAATCATCGCCGCTGCCAAAAAAGCCGGCAAGAAAGTCCTCTTCAACTTCAACAACCGCGCCCGGCCTGAGTCCCAGGCGATGATGACCTACATCAAGCAAGGCGCTATCGGCACCATTAACTCCGCTCAGGCCAAGTGGATCCGACGCACCGGGATCCCCGGCTTCGGCGGCTGGTTCACCACCAAGGAACTCTCCGGCGGTGGCCCGCTCATCGACCTGCTGCACATGGTGGACTTGGCCATGTACTTCATGGGCTACCCTGAACCGAAGCACGTGCTCGGCCAGACCTTCTCCGACTTCATCACCGACAAGCAGTTCAAAGGCCCCTGGGGCATTCCTGACCGCGCCGACGGCACCACGGATGTGGAAAACGCCGCGCACGGCTTCGTCACCTTCAAGACCGGCCAAGTGCTCAGCCTGCAAGTCTCCTGGGCAGAAATGGTCAAGCGTGAGGAAGTCTCCGTCGTCTTCCAAGGCACCAAAGCCGGGGGCAAAGTCGAGCGCTTGTTCGGCATCGATGGCCTCGACAACACCGCCATCGACACCTGCGAGCTTTATGTCCAGGAAAACGGCAACAGCGTGAACCGCAGCATCATCACCCCCGCCTGCGAGGACATGGGCCGCATCGGCTCCGCCGCCAACTTCATCGATGCCATCCAAGGCAAAGCCA
Source organism: Verrucomicrobiaceae bacterium (assembly GCA_044340175.1). Taxonomy (GTDB): domain Bacteria; phylum Verrucomicrobiota; class Verrucomicrobiia; order Verrucomicrobiales; family Verrucomicrobiaceae; genus JAGRPD01. Next base: position 185 of record JBIIUD010000423.1, on the reverse strand, counting down.
CCCCGCTCAACACCCCCGAGCAGGCGCTCCGCCTCATGCAAGTCATAGACGCCATCTACGCCTCCGCCAAGACCGGCAAACCGGTATCGATTTGAGCGACGACTGAAAAGAAAAAGGCGCAGGTGATTCCACCTGCGCCTTTTTTGTGATCTTCGAGGATTAACTCAATCCGCCTCGGTCGCTGT
>JBIIUD010000219.1:0-5489 GCA_044340175.1 Verrucomicrobiaceae bacterium | reverse complement strand
CAGATTTCTTCTTTGGGTATTGGACGAACGTGTAGTCAGCGGTGGTTTTGCCAAAGTGAAAGACCATGCCCTAATCGAGGCTGAGCCAGCGAAGGTGGGTTTGGAGTGTGGCGCGATCCGCAGCAGTAATGCCGTCGGTGAGGGCAGTGACAAAAACAGCGCAGGTGTCGTCGATTACGAAACTAGGCATCGTGATGTGAGTGTGATTGAGCACGGTAGCGCTTGGATTGAGATGCACTATAATGTCAGCAGCTTGAATCGCGGCACTGACGAGCCCTTTCCAAGTTGTCTGGTGATGGGATCATCAGCCGATTGAGATTTGAGTTTCATGTTGAGGTTCAGAAGGGATTTCCCACAGATTCGGGGAGGCCCACAAATTGGGTTTTGGCTTCGGAGTTCATTGTGAAAAATAATCTGTGGGCCTCCCTGAATCTGTGGGAGACCTCATGTTCGTCATCGTTTGCGCATGAGTTCCGACATCGCCACAGCACGCACGATGTCTTTGATCTTGTAGCCGCTCTTCTTTGCTTCGACGGCGATGGCGTTGAGGTCATCTTGGTCGTCGAAGGCGAGGGCTCGGCGGAGGGCGTAGGTGCAGAGGTGATCTATGAAGGCGCGGGCGAGCTTGTCGCGGTCTTCGAGGAGGCGTAGTTTGAACTCGTTGGCGTCTTTGAAAGCGCGGCCATCGGGCATTTCACCCGCAGGATTGACGAGAGGATCGGCACCGACACCGGCGGCGACCTTTTCATGCGTGCGCCATTGGCCGATGGCGTCGTAGTTTTCCCAGGCGAGACCGAGCGGGTCGAGGTTCGCGTGGCAGGCGGCGCAGTTCACATCGTTGCGGTGGGCTTCGATCTTTTGGCGCAGAGTTGCCTTGGGGCTTTGCTGAGTCGGTGGTTCAATCGCGGGCACATTCGCCGGTGGCGGTGGCGGAGTTTTGCCCAGGACGACCTCGCTGAGCCACACACCGCGATGAACGGGTCGATGCCGCGTGCCATCGGAAGTCAGGCCGAGCACCGCGCCCATCGTGAGTAGGCCGCCGCGACGATGCTCCGGCTTCAACGACACACGCTGGAAGCCGCCATTCTTGGGCTCGGGCAGGCCGTAGAAGTCGCAGAGCCGCGCATTGGCGATGGTCCAGTCGGATTCGACGAAGGCATCGATGGGCATGTTTTTGCTGAACAGCTCGCGGAAGAACTCCACCGGCTCGTTGCGCATGCTTTCCTCCAGCCACGCGTCGTAGGCGGGGTAGAGCTTCTTGTCCGGCGGGAACATGCCCACGCGATGCAGTTGCAGCCACTGCCGCGCGAAGTCGTCGATGAAGCGGCTGGCTTTGCTATCCGCGAGCATGCGATCCACCTCTTTTTTCAAGCCCTCGCCCTTCAGCGAGCTGCTTTTGGCCGCTGCAAAAAGCGTGTCATCCGGCATCGAACTCCACAGGAAATACGAAAGCCGTGAGGCGAGTTCCGAGTCCGTGAGACGCTCGCGAGCCACGGTATCGCCCTCGACGAGATAGATGAAGTGTCGCGAGGTCATTACGCCCTGCAGAGCGACGCGGTAGGCATCCGCCAGCTTCTCGCCCGCCTCGCGCTCACTTCGGTAGGATTGCAAATACTGCTCCAGCTCCTCTGGTTTCACCGGCCGACGCCACGCCCGCTCGGCAAAGCGTTGCAGATGCTCCGCGACCATCTCAGGCGGCGCGTCATCCGGCGGCACGAGGCCCATGCGGCGTGACTTTTCCGCCTCCGACACCAGCGGGCCTTCCCATTCGATCCAATCGAGCAGCACCGTCGAGAAGACGCCGTTGCCCTTGTCATCAAACATCTGCGGCGCGTTCGGGTTTAAGAGCAGCGTCTCGCTGCTGTGAGTGAAAAGGTAGCCGCTGCGACTGCCGAGCGCATTGCGGAAGGCCGCGCCTTGTCTGCGATCCACGACGTCCGTGGCCACCACGCAAAAATCCAGCGTCATGGGCATTTCCAGGAACACCTCAAACTCATAGACCTGCGGCTTGTCCTCAGGCGCGGTGAGGTCGAACTCGATGAGGCCATCCACGGTCTCTTCGCCTGTCTTCTTGCCGATGCTCAGGTGTGCCGGTTGACCACCTAGCGGACGAATGCCGCTGGCCTGGATGCGCACTTTGTAAAGTCCACTGTGCTCCGGCCCGGTCTTGCCAAACCAGTTTGATGACAGCGCATTTTGTACCGTGCCGGGGAAAAGAAGATAGCGCAGCGGTCGCTTGATGCCGAAGCGATCCAGCGCTGCCTGCTGGGCCTTTCCGTCGCCGTAGCGCAGGTCCATAGCCGTCTTGCGCACCTTCCGAGCCTCGCCTGCCGTTGTGGGGAAAGCGCGATCCAGCACCAGCTCCGCCGCGCGATAGTAGCGATCCACATGTGAAGGCGAGAGCGACAGCTCCGACCCGATGCGCTCAAAGCCATGCCACAGCGTGTCTTCATTCAGCTCGCCCGGCTTCGCCGGATCATAACGCACACCGAGCAGATCATAGACCGTGTTTTGATACTCCTTCCGGCTCAGACGATAATGCGCCACCGCTGGCCGTGCCGCCATCCGCGCTGCGCGCCCTTCCTTGACGCGCGCATCCAAGCTCGTGACAAACGTTGCGATCTCTGCTTGCGACGGTGGTTTCTCTTTTTTGGGCGGCATCACGCCGGAGTTGACCTGCTCCATGATCTCCGCCCAATGATGCGTATCCGACCCGAGTTTGAAGTCCCGCGAGAGCTGATCAATGCGCAGATCCCCCTTCTCCTTCTCCGGTCCATGGCAGCGGAGGCAGTGCGTCTCAAGAAAGGCATCGAAGGGTTCTGCGGCGTGAGCAGTAGCCGCCAAGGCAATGCTGGCGCTGAGGATCAAACCGGGAAGAGAAGAGTCACGGAAGGCGGGCATGGCATGGTAGAAGGGTCGCAATGTGGGATGTCACGGTGCTGCGTGAATCTGAAAAGGCAATCGAACGTGGCTCACGCAGCTCTCGTCACGCCACGATCTCGCCAATCACATGCCCATGCACATCCGTCAGCCTGCGCTGGATGCCGTTGTGGTAGTAGCTGAGTTTTTCGTGATCGAGGCCGAGGAGATGCAGTGCGGTGGCGTGGAGGTCGTAGCTGTAGGCGGGATTTTCGGCGGCTTTGAAGCCGAGGTCATCGGTGGTGCCATACGCGGTTCCACCCTGAATCCCGCCGCCCGCCATCCAGGCGGTGAACGCACCGGGATTATGGTCGCGGCCTTTGCCGGCGCCTTGAGCTGCAGGTTGGCGACCAAACTCGGTGGTGCAGATGATCAGCGTGCTATCGAGCAGGCCGCGCGATTTCAAATCGGTGAGAAGAGCCGCGGCCCCGCTGTCAAGGATGGGGCCCCAGTAGCCGTGATCGCGAATGAGGTCTTCGTGGCTGTCCCAGTTCGGGCGGATCTTTTTCGCAGTGGTGTTTTCCGCGCCACAAAAAATCTGCACGAAGCGGGTGCCACGCTCGACGAGACGACGCGCGAGCAAGCACTGCCGTCCAAACGGACCGATATCTTCGTCATCGAGTTGATAGAGCTTTTTCGTGGCCTCAGACTCACCGCGCACATCGGTGGCTTCTGGGGCGCTGAGCTGGAGGCGGGCAGCGAGTTCATACGCAGCGATGCGAGCTTCCAACTCGCTGTTTTCACGTCGTTCAGCCGCATGAGAGCGATTCAACACTTGGAGGAACTCACGACTCTTTTGCTCAGAGCCTTCGATGTAGCCTTTCGGAGGAAAAAGATCAGCGATGGGTGGCTTCTCGGCATCGGTGGTGAGCACGGTGCCTTGATGGATCGCGGGTAAGAACCCTGCACCCCAGTTCAAAACACCACCAGGCGGCAAACCGCGCGGATCAGGAAGAACGACGAAGGCTGGTAGGTCATCGCTGAGACTGCCGAGGCCATAGGTGACCCATGCGCCCATGCTGGGGAAACCAGGCAGAATGAAACCACTGTTGGCCATGAACATCGCAGGACCATGCAGCGCCGTCTTGCTCTGCATGGAATGAATGAAGGCCATGTCATCGACCTTCGTGGCGAGCTTTGGAAACAGATCGCTGATCCAGCGTCCACACTCGCCATGCTGACGAAATTTCCACCAGCTCTGCTGGCAGTTGCCTGGCTTGGACGCGAAGAACGTCAGCTTGCCATCGGGATCGAAGGGTTTGCCTTGGCGCTTTTCCAACTCCGGTTTGTAGTCCCAGGTATCGACATGCGAGAGACCACCGGGGCAGAAGATCTGGATCACGGCCTTCGCCTTCGCGGGATGATGCCCACCTTTGGATGAGAGTGGGTTCGATGCTGCGACGGCATCACGATGCAGCAGAGCGGCAAGTGCGGTGCCGCTGAAGCTATGGAGGAACTGGCGACGGGATGAGATCATCAAAATTGGTCAGACCAATGTCAAAACGAATGCCATAGGGTTTTCTTACAGGCAGTGTCTGTGACGAATAAAGCCAAGGCCTTTGGCAGGAGCCGCCCTGACTCGGAGGTCATCGAGTTTGATGCCCTCTGGCCAAGCCTTCTGAACCCACGGCATTACTGCCAGGCTGCCGAAAAATTGGGGCTGGCAAGAGGCGTGGGATTAGAAAAGTGAAAGAGAAGGCGGCTTGGGCGAATTTATGGAAGCATGCACCGACGATTCTTTCTGCCCCTGCCCCTCCTGCTCGCAACCCAGCTTTTTGCGGACAAGTTGCTGGTGTTGGACTCGCGTGTGATCGAGAGCGCTACGAACGCGCGCCTTGTTCCCGGCAAGGTCACGAAGCACGCCGGCAACCCGCTTTTTCAGGCGGACAAGCCCTGGGAAAACGCGCTCAACAATCTCTACCCCAATGTCATCTGGGACTCAGAGGAGAAGCTTTTCAAAATGTGGTACAAATGCGTGCTATCGGACCCGGAGGTGATCGCCCAGATGGACGGGCCTTCGACGGTGCATGACGTGGGCTGGTATCTGCTTTATGCGACCTCGAAAGACGGCATCTCTTGGGACAAGCCCGCTCTAGGTCTTCATGCCTTCGCCGGATCTAAGGCGACCAACATCGTGGCGCGCGACTGTCCCAACGTTGGGGTTTTCAAAGACCTGCATGAGATGGATCCAGCGCGTCGCTACAAGATGGTGAGCGATGTCGGGCTGGGCAAGCCGCAGGTGCGCTTCTCCGCCGATGGCATTCATTGGGGCGATGCGATTGACGCGCTGGGCTTCGGTGCGAAAAACGGTGACACCCACAACAACGCCTTTTGGGACGAACGCACCGGCAAGTATGTGTGGTTCACCAAGCTCTACCTCGGCGAGCGTTTGGTGGCGCGTCTGGAGAGCGCTGATTTCATCCACTGGCGCAACAACGGACTCCTGCTGCGCTCGGGCGTGGAAGAGGGGCGCGGCAGCCAGACCTACTGCATGCCAGTCTTTCGTCATGCGGGCGTCTATCTCGGCTATTTGATGATGTATCATCTTGGGCGTGGGCGCACGGTGGACT
>JBIIUD010000216.1:0-5499 GCA_044340175.1 Verrucomicrobiaceae bacterium | reverse complement strand
TGCCGCCCTCATTTTGTCCCAGCCATCAAGATACTTATCTCGATACTTGGCGATGTCCTCCGGTAGCGCGTGCAACGGGAAGTGCGGCGCGATGAATGGGATGTAATGAAAAAAGGGCTTGCCCTGATGATTCGCGGCATGGTCCTTGAGACAGTCGATGGCGTGATCGGCTGTGGCGATGGTGGCATAATACCCCTTCTCATCTGCGGGAGGCGTTACCGGCACATCATCGATCGAGTTTCCTGCCGAGGTGAAGAAGTTCCCCTGATTCTTCATGTCGAGAGATCGGTCAAACCCTGCGTCCAGCACCTTTCCATCGATATGCCATTTGCCACTGTGATAGCAGCGATAACCCGCCGGTTTCAAAAAGTCCGGCAGCAACCGCGCCCACTTTTGGCGCACCCCTTGACCCCCACCACCCACCGTCGGTAAAGCATCCCGATGAATCTGCTGAGCATAGTAGCCACTCAGCAAAGCCCCGCGTGTGGGCCAGCAGCGGGTCGTGTTGTAAAACTGCGTGAAGCGCAGGCCATTTGCCGCCAGCGAGTCAAGCACCGGTGTTTCAATCTCGCCACCATAGCAGCCGAGATCCGAGTAGCCCAAGTCATCGGCAAGGATGAAGACGACGTTGGGTGGCGCAGCCAAAAGCGGGGTCAGCTGCAGACTAAGAAGGATAAGAAGGACAGAGCGCATGAAAGGAGGGAGTTAATCGTTGATTGCTGGCAGGGAATCCACCATCCTAGCACCCGTACGTTTGAGTTCGGTGATGGCGGCTTGGCGAAGTGTTTTGAGAGTGGCCTGATGGCTGGAATCATCGGCCAGATTGGTGAGTTCTTCTGGATCGCGCTGCAAGTCGTATAGTTCCTCGGGTTCACCCGCTTCGAGAGTGCGGATGTACTTGTGCCGACCCTGAGCGACCATGAGATACCATGGCACACCGGACTTATGCCGATTCCCCGGCGGGGCGGGCACGGCATCGCATGCAGCACCGAACTTGTCTGCAGTGAAGGGTAGCAGGGTCGTGTGCGGCCAGGCGGCCTCGGGATTCTTCAACAGCGGTGTCAAATCATGCCCATGCATCGGCCAAGGCAAATCCAGTCCGGCAAAGCTAAAAAACGTGGGGGGAAGATCGGCTCCACCGACCGGTGTGCGACAGACTTTGCCTTCGGGTATTGTACCGGGCATGGAGATGATGAGTGGGCTGCGGATGTTGGCATCGTAAGGCGCTAGTTTGGCTCTGAATCCGTGCTGCCCCCAGGCGTAACCTTGGTCCGCCGTCAGCACGACGAGCGTGTTCGCCAGTTGCCCACTTTCTTCCAGGGCGGTGAGCACTTGCCCGATGCCTTCGTCCAGCGCCCGCACCGCTTGATGATACTGCCGTGACCAAGTGGACAGTGTGCGACCTTGATCCCGCTCGAAGTCATCGCCAACTTCACTGCCGATGGCGTTGTCACTCAGCACCGGATCGCCCGTGGGCCCTTTTTCCCAGGCGGCGATCTTTTGCATGTAACTGGGTTTGCCTGGGCGCGGGGGATAAATGTCTGCGGGCGTGGCGACGGTAGCCTCAGGGTAATCACTGCGGTGACGGTCGGCCGGGGTGTAAGGCGCATGTACACCGCCATAACAAAGCCAGAGATACCAGGGCTTGGTGGTGTCGCGGTTTTTGCCCTTGATGTAATCCGTAGCCCAGGTGGTGTAGTTATCCGTGGAATAACCGGGAGTCACCACGGGTTCAGCACCATCGGTGGCGATGAGTTGATCGTGATAGTAGTTGGGCGCGTTGGCGGGATATTTGGGACGGTTCCAAACCTTTTGATGATCCCAGTCGCGCCCGAAACCCGCGTCCCGTCCAGCGTGCCATTTGCCAATCTGCGCCGTGTGATACCCATTTCGACGAAAGACGGCCGGCCAAAAAGGGCACTGCGCAGGGTCGTATTCGCTACCGGGATAATCCCCCTCCATGCGCATGCTTTGCGCCCCGTATGAGTGCAGGCCGGTGAGCATGGTCACCCGTGAAGGCATGCACCAGGAGCCAATGTAAGCCTGAGTGAAACGCACCCCCCGGGCAGCCAAACGGTCCATGTTTGGCGTCCGTGCCCAGGACTCCGCCTGCTCATAGCAGGACAGGGTGCGGTAAGAATGATCGTCCGTGTAAATGAACAGGATGTTAGGTTTGGCAGCGTAGAGAGTCGAGCCAAGGAAGCAGAGAATAATAAAGACAAGGGAGCTTTTCATGAGGTTGGTAAGCAAGATGCCACAGTCATGGTTTCGTTGAGCAGAAGCCTTCGGCATCAATGGGCGGAATTAACAAACTCCTCACGGGTGAGGCGACCATCGTTGTTCCTGTCAAAGTTTTTGAAGCGGCCTTCTGCGTTGTCCTTCTTGGCAAGTCCGTCGCGATATTCTTCGAAAGCAAGGTGCCCATCTTGGTTCTTGTCCCAGCTTTTAAAGGCACGAACACGTGTCTCTGGTCTGATTTCAGCGGGCTTGGCAGGTTTTGCGACAGGTTTGGGATCGAGTTTTGACCTGAGCTCGGAATTGACCGTTTTCGGCAGTGTGGCAAGCCAGTTATCAATGGCGGAGCTCATGCGTTTGACGCGCTCGGGATCGGCACTAACCAGGTTGTGGCTTTGGCCACGATCAGCGACGACATCAAACAGCTCGGTGCGTTGTTTGGTTTCATCTAGGATGAGCACATGCCGGCCCTCACGCATGGCAAAGGCAGGCCAGTCATCGCCACCGTGCCCTCCCTGCCACCACCAGAAGACAGGCTTCGTTCGCTCCTGCTTTTCACCTTTGAAAGCAGCGAGCATGCTCTCGCCATCAGACACATAGCCTTCGGGAGCCTTCACCCCTGTGGCGGCGAGCACGGTCGGAAAGACATCCACACCTGCAAGCGCCGTTTCTTTGTCCACACGACCTGCGGGCACGACGCCGGGCCAGCGTGCGATGAAAGGCACGTTCACACCGCCCATGAGCAGACTGCGCTTCCGGCCTCGCAAGCCGCCCGTGCTGCCCTGGCTGTGATAAAACTTCTGCCCCGCCTGCGAGTGACTGTTTTCAGGCCCATTGTCGCTGGAGAACAGAACCAGCGTGTTGTTGGCGAGACCCAACTCATCCAGCACCTCGAGCACGCGTCCCACCTGCCGATCCGCACGCGACACCGCCGCATAGTACGTCCGTTGGGGCTCCGGCACGTCCGCATACGGCTTTTTATCCTCCTCGGTCGCGGAGACGAGATGATGCGTCTCATGCAGCCAGAGGTTGAGATAGAATGGCGAACCCTTGGCCGCGCGAATAAACCGCAGCGCATGATCCGTGGCTGCTGCGCTGATCCAGGAGGCCGCATGCGTGTCATGCGCAGAAGCTTCACCTTTTGCAAACTCATACTTCAACCCATCGAAGACATGCGCTCCCGGCCCGGTCCAAACCGCAGCATCGTCATAACCATAGGCAGCCGGCAGCGGCGCGCCTTCGATCGCGCCACCCGAAAGATGCCATTTGCCAAAGTGCGCGGTCTTGTAGCCCGCTGCTTTCATCACACGAGGTAACAGCGGAGCCTTCGGATCCAACCAGTCCGGCATGTTGCGCGCCACGTTTTGATCATGACTGGCAAAGTGCTGATGCACACCCCAGCGCGAAGGAAACTGCCCGGTCACGATGCCAGTTCGACTTGGCGAACACACCGGATTCACGACCGTGAAGCTCCAAAAGTCCGTCCCCTCTTTCGCCAACCTATCCAGGTTCGGCGTCTCGATGCGTGCATGCCCATGGCAAGCCAGATCACCAAAACCAAGATCATCCGCATAGATGAAAATGACGTTCGGCTGAGCCCAGGCCGATAGCAGTGGGAAAAGGGCACAAAGGAAAATGACGTGTCTCATGGCTAATAGTCAGCTGCGGTGAGGCTCTTCAAGACGGAGTCTTGCCATTGGCGGAGCAGGGTTTGGAGTTTCTTCACGATTTCGGGCTGCTGACTGGCAAGGTTGGTCTTTTCGGCGGGATTGGCTTTCAAATCAAAAAGTTCGATCTTCGCAGTGCCGTCTTTTTGCTCGTGGATAATCAGTTTGTGGTCGCCCTCAATGATGGAGCGTGCGCCGAGATGGTCTTGCTCGCTGAGGGTGGGGTGCTTGAAGTTCGTGAAGTCGCGGGTGGCTTTGGTGCCCATCTTTTTCACCAGCGGTGTGGTGCCTTCTTGAAGCTTCGGCTCCACGTAAGGCTCCCGATTCGCTTTGGCATGTGCGCGGGTGTTGAACGCCCAAAAATACAGCGGTGTTGGCCGGGTCGTGAGGGTACCGTCAAGCACAGGCGTCAGGTCGATACCATCCATAGGCCGATCCGGCAATGGCTGATCCGTGAGCGCGGCAATCGTGGGCAGGAGATCACTGGTGGAGGCACGAAAGGCGCTGCTGACGGGTTTTGGTAGGCGTGCAGGCCACTCGATGAGGCCGGGTACGAGCACGCCGCCTTCATACAATTCAGCCTTAACTCCACGATGCGGAAAACCAAGGGCTGCATCAGGCGAGGTGCCGTTATCGCCACAGTAGAAAAGCAGGGTGTTTTCGCGCAGACCGTTGTCAGCCAGGTGTTTTCTCAACACGCCAATAGCGCGGTCCATGGCAGTGATCTCGGCATAGCGCTCACGCAGGACCTCACCCTGGGGTCGTGTCGTGCCTGCCCCAGTTTCATTGGATGTCAGTTTGACCTTTTTCATGTACTTGCCAGGCAAGTCGTCGTACAGCGCTAGGTCCTCTGGCAGGCCACTGTAAGGCTCATGCGGCGACCCAAACCAGATTACTTGAAAGAACGGTTTGCCCTGCTTTTGCGCTCGACCAATCGATGCGATGGCCTCACGGATCAGGATCTCTGAGCTCTCACCTTGAAAGCGTTCGGGTGGACCTCCATTGCGGGAAAGGAAGGGGTTCATTTCGAAAAAGTTGTCGTGCGAGAGGCACTCATGAAATCCCATGGCCAATGGGCTCACGGGCGATTCCTTTTTCACCGCTCCGACATGCCATTTGCCCAGGTGAGCGCAGTGATAGCCAGCTTTGCGCAGGACATGCGCGCTCGTGTTCTCCTCTGGACGAAAGGACCAGCCCGGGGCGAAGGTGCCCATGCGGTTCGGATGCCGGCCTGTCAGGAAGCTCGCGCGCGTGGGCGAGCAGCTCGGATGCGCAGCGTAAAAGCGTTCAAACCTCAAGCCAGTCGCCGCCATCTCATCAAGCACGGGCGTCTTCACATGGGGATGCCCATTGTAGCCCGTCTCCTCCCAGCCGTGATCATCCCCCATCATCAGGATGATGTTCGGTGGTGCGGCCAGCAAGACTGTAGCACAAGAGAGGAGAAGTAAGAGAAGAGGACAAAACTTCATCGCAGGACCGGTAAAACGATCCATATCCGCTCAAATAACAGGAATCAGCGGCGGTGAAGACTTTCGCGCCTCACTCACTCCCACCGAACCAAGCACTCATTGCGCGACCCGCGTAACCCGTCATCTCC
>JBIIUD010000217.1:0-5499 GCA_044340175.1 Verrucomicrobiaceae bacterium | reverse complement strand
AGGCTTGCCAGTGACGCCCTTCCGCTCAGATGATTTCCCCATGATCACTCAGCCGAAGCCCTGATCAGCGATCGATTGCTACCCCGCCTGGACCACTTGGATCCAGGCGGTCTCTCCCACATAATCCTTCACCCGCTCCGCCAGCAGAGCGGCATCACGGCCATTTGCCGTTACCGCAAACATCGTCGAGCCTGAGCCAGACATCAGCGCCGCGCAGCACTCCCGCTGCTTCAACAGCCAGGTTTTTAGGTTCGGCAGCAGCAGGTATTTTTCAAACACCGGACGCTCCAGATCATTCACCAATGCTCCCCAGGGGGTGATCTGCGGCGCATACAGGACGCCTGGCAGTTCAAGGCTATCTTTCCAGTGCTGATAGGCCCAGGGCGTTGCGACCGGAAACGGCGGCTTGATCAAGACCATCGAGATCGGCCCCGGCGAAGCCACAGGCGCTACTTTTTCACCCCGCCCCGTGCCATCGGCCGCCGCTGCATCCAGGACAAAAAAGGCCACATCAGCACCGATGCCACCTGCCAATGCCACCAGCGCGTTTTGATCCAGCGGATGCCCTGTCAACGCATTCGCCGCACGCAGCAGCACCGCCGCATTGCCACTGCCCCCACCCAGACCCGCCCCGGCGGGTATTTGCTTTTCCAGCTCAATTTCCCAGGTCCCCTTCAATCCTGCCAAATTTTGAAAGCGTCGCAACGCCTTGGCCACCAAGTTTGACTCGTCGGTGGGCACCGTCGGATCACTGCATTGAATGCTCAATCGATCCCCCTCCGGGGCATAACTCACAGTCACCGTGTCCGCCAGAGACAGCCGCAGCATCCGCGTTTCCACATCATGAAAACCATCCTCCCGCCGCCCCAAGACGCGCAACCAGAGGTTGATTTTTGCAGGGGACGGCAGCGTGAGTTTGTTCATGACAGTGAATGCCCACGGAAGCGCTAACCCGCAGGCTTTGCAAGGCTGCCCTGCTTATCTCCGTCCGAGCAGCGCCAGCATCCGACCGGTCCGACCTTTCTCCGCCCGATATGAGTAATAGAGATTCAAATCCGACGCGGTGCAAATCCCGTCATCCCAAATGCGGCCAGCCCGCACCCCTGCCCGCTCCGCATCCGCACGGATCTTGGCGGCAAAATCGACTTCATACTGCGGTGGTCGAATGCAAGGACTCAGCCTCACCTGCATCCGCTGCGGGTCAGCCCCATGTTTTTCTCTCATCAAAGCAATGGCTGCACCCACAATGTTGAGCTCGCTGCCTTTTTTGCCCGAGTGCACCAAACCCAAACTGCCCACCTGCTCATCCACCAAAAAAACCGCGCAGCAGTCGGCCACATAAATGCCCAGCACCCGACCTGGTAGATTGGAAATCAAACCATCCACGCCTGGCAGCAACGCGCCCGCTGGCGTTTCTTCAGTCACTTCCGCCACACCGCATCCATGCACCTGCTCAGCCAGAACAAGGGCTCCCGGCTCAAACCCCAGCGCTCTCACATGCTCATCATGCCGGCCCTTTAACCTCGCGATGACTTCATCCCTTTCTCCATCCACATCAATCCCCGGCTGCCGCAACACAAAACGGTGCGCGACTCCGCGCATCGTCCGCAATTCTTCATACTCTGCCCATGTTCGCGCCTCCCTCATCTCGCTACCCTCAAAGAAAAAGGCGCGCCGGTCAACCCAGCGCGCCCTTCAAAATCAGTTTTGCCTTCGATCAGCGGCTCACCGTCACTCCGTTTTGACCGGAGTAACTCGACATGAAACTGGCCACATCTTCGGAATCGGTCTCGCTCATCGCATCCGCAATCCGGTTTTGCAGTTCCGTGCGCAGACGGCCCACCAGATCAATGCCTTTGGAAGTGATCCGAACCATCACCTTGCGGCGATCATCAATCGCGTGGGTGCGCTCCATGTAACCGAGCTTCTCAAGGCGATCCACCAAACCCGTGGCAGCAGCCGTCGAGTGGCCCATTTTACGGGCAATGTCTGTCATGGTGATTTCGCGTGAGGTCGCTAAGAAGCCCAAAAGGAAAAATTGGGCGAACGAAATGTTGTCCCGGTTCAGCTCCTTGGACAGGTCGAGCAGGAATTCGCGTTGGCTGAACAGAATAAAATCTGCCAGCTTGGCGTGATCCTGTTGGGTTTCAATGTTTCCAGTCATGGCTTTTGAGGGGTTGTCTTGGGTAGCTTGGGAGGGATTAAATGCCTTACACTTCAACAAGTTTACCATGCGCAAAAGTAAAAGCAACAAAAATCCATACATTTCATAACTTTATACTCTTAGCTCATATCCACTTTCGCTTATATAATAATCAAATATGACAAATTATCAACTGAATAATGAAAAGCGAAGACATCTATTTCAAAAAAACATAGCAGCAAAGCTTTTCTTTTGAGATCCCCCATTCCGCAGTCCGTATCGACACAAAAGTTCAGCGCTTGCACTCCAAGCCAAGCGCTGAATACCCATGGCACAGCTCGCCGTTAGCCTTTGGACTTGCCCCCGCCCCCCTGCTGCTTGGCTACCACTTTAGCCCAGCTATCCTTCAATCCGACCGTTCGATTGAAGACAGGACGACCCGGAAGCGAGTCCTTGGGATCCACAAAGAAATATCCCAGCCTCTCAAACTGATAATGCGCGGCCGCTTTGGCCTCGGCAAGGCTGGGCTCAGCCATCGCACCCTCGATGACAGTCAAGGATCCCGGATTGATAAGCGAAACAAAGTCTCCGTCATCTCCCGCTGCGGCTTCCGGCTGTTCCTCAGTAAACAACCGATCGTACAGCCTCACCGTCACCGGCACGGCATGGCGTGCGCTGACCCAGTGGATGATTCCTTTGACCTTCGGCCGCCCCTCCGGCTGGACGCCGTGTCGGGTCGCTTCATCATAAGTGCACCGCACTTCCACCACGCGACCCTCTGCGTCTTTGATGACTTCTTTGCAGATGAGGCAGAACCCATAACGCAACCGAACCTCACCACCGGGCTTCAACCGATGATAACCCGATGGCGGTGTTTCCATGAAGTCGTCGTGGTCGATATAAATCTCCCGACAGAGAGGCAACTGCCGGGTGCCCGCCGCTTCGTTCTCAGGGTTGTTCACAGCTTCAATGAATTCGACGCTGTCCTCAGGATAGTTCTCGATCACCACTTTCAGCGGCTTCATCACCACCAAGGCACGCAACGCATTCGCATTGAGATCCTCCCTGACTGCGTGCTCTAGCACCGCCACATCCGTCAGCGAATTGAATTTGGTCAGCCCAATCATGCGACAAAACTGCCGGATCGAAGCCGGCGTGTAACCCCGCCTCCGCAGGCCGGAGATCGTCGGCATCCGCGGATCATCCCAGCCAGACACATGCCCTTCCTTCACTAGCCTGAGCAGCTTCCGCTTGCTCATCACGGTGTAAGTCAGGCTCAAACGGGCGAACTCACGTTGATACGGCCGCCCTGGCAAACCATCCACGTTGGCGATCAGCCATTCATACAAAGGCCGGTGATGCTCAAACTCCAGCGTACAAAGGCTGTGTGTGATGCCTTCTAGCGCATCGCTCAAAGGATGCGCATAGTCATACATCGGGTAGAGGCACCAGGCATCCCCCGTCCGGTGGTGCGCCGCCTTCAGCACCCGATACAGCACCGGATCCCGCATATTCATATTGGGAGAAGCCATATCGATCTTGGCCCGCAGGATCATCCGCCCCTCATCGACTTCGCCCGACCGCATTTTTTGAAAAAGTTCCAGGCTCTCCGCCACCGGACGCTCCCGAAACGGACTATTGATCCCAGGAGCCGTCAAAGTGCCCCGATTGGCCCGGATCTCATCGGCCGTCTGCTCATCCACGTAAGCCAAACCCTTTTCGATGAGTTGAATGGCAAATCCATACAGTTTTTCAAAGTAGTCGCTGGCATAGAAGAGATGATCTCCCCACTCAAACCCCAGCCAGCGCACATCCTCCTGAATGGACTCCACATATTCGGTCTCCTCCTTCGTGGGATTCGTGTCATCAAAACGCAGGTGGCAGCGCGCCTTGGGCGCATGTTCCAGTGCCAGCCCGAAGTTCAGACAGATGCTCTTCGCGTGACCGATGTGCAGATAGCCATTTGGCTCGGGCGGAAAGCGTGTGATGACCCAGCCGTCATTGCGACCTGCTGACAAATCTTCAGCGATGAGATCACGGATAAAATCAGAAGGAGCAGCGGGGACGGAATCGGTGGACATGGAAAGCGGTGGGATGATACCTGGAACAGACCCCAGGTGGAACCTCATGCTTCACCGCGCCAGCCGCCGCCGTCAAGCACGTGCCTATTCTCCTCCAGGCAGTTTCTCAGCCAGTGGCCGCATCATGTCCGGCACGATGACCCACTTTTTGGTGTCCTTTTCGTCTTGCTGCAAGGAAATCAAAAACAACTCCTGGATCTTCTCCTTCAGAGTCTCCTGTGAGGTCCGAACCACCGCATGCACGATTTTGTCACCGTCCTCGCCCGCTAGTCCAATGATATTGATTTTGAGAGTCTCCTTCTTCTTGGCCAAAACCGCTGGGTCCATGCTCATGCGCTGATGCACGGCGGTGCGTTCCGCTGCATAAAAAGCCGTCGGACTCATCTTCTCCAACTCAGCCAAATCCTTGACGCCCAGCTTACCCAGCATGGCCGCCTCCTCCGTCATCGTCGGTGCCATCTTGATCACCGAGACCGTCTCCTGAAGTTTTTTCTCCAACGAAGGCACCGCCAGCATCCCACCTGCCTTGTTCCAGTCCTGGTTCACCACCGCCGTCAGGTATTCCTTCACAATCGCTGCTGTCGGATGAGTCGCGGGAAGGTTTTCAGCGAGTACTGACGGGGCTTGCACTAGCAGGACCGAAGCGAAAACAGCGAGGGAAACGAAACGCGGGGAGAACATAAGGATAAAAGAGATAGTTCTGTACTAACGCCGCCACTAACGGGCGTCAATTGCGGAAACCACGCCCTTTCTGACACACAAAGTTTCAGAACACGAAAAAAAATCCCGTGGGACCCCAAGAAAAATCTCGCTCCCCCGTGCTGCCCCATGAACCTGCCCTGCATGAGCGACCGAATTTCCGCCTTTGAACCCCTCTTGGACCGCTACCAGCGCCCGCTCGTCCGCTACGCCCTCACCTTCACGCCCAGCCTCGAAGACGCCCGGGACATCGTGCAGGACACTTTCATCAAGCTCGCCTCCGCCCTTCCTGCCCTCGATCCCGACCGCATCGCGCCCTGGCTTTTCACCGTCTGCAAAAACCACGCCATCGACCACCACCGCAAGCATCACCGTCTCATCGCCATGGACTCCGCCACGCTCGAACTCGAATCCCCGCCCGACTCCGCCCCCTCACCCTCCGAGGACCTCGAACACAGCGAGACCGCCACCGAACTCCACCGCCTCATCGCCCAGCTTCCCGAGCGCCAGCGCGAGGCCGTCAAACTCAAGTTCATCGCCGGCCTCGACTACAAACAGATCAGCCAGGCCATGGAC
>JBIIUD010000215.1:0-5515 GCA_044340175.1 Verrucomicrobiaceae bacterium | reverse complement strand
ACGACAACACTCCTCTGGTCTGGCAAATCCTCGCCCTCCGCCATGAAAAGGCCCAACTCCTCGGCCAGGCCCATTTTGCCGACCAAGTCCTCCAGCAGCGCATGGCCCGCACCGGCAGCACCGCTCTGAAATTCGTCAACGACCTGCACGAACGCATTCGTCCAGCCTTTGAAAGAGAAACCATCCAGCTCCAAGAGTACCGCGCCGACGCTGAGCACCGCTCTCCGGACCTTTTTGAGCCTTGGCAAGTCGCTTACTGGGCGGAAAAACAGCGCCGCGCCGAGTATGACTTCGACCCCGAAGAGCTCCGCCCCTGGTTCCCCCTCGACCAAGTCCTCAGCGGCATGTTCCAGCTGGCTGAGCGCGTGTTCGATCTGAGCATCACCCCGCGTGACACCGTTTTCTTTGATCCCGATCAAAAAACGCCAGACACCGCCGTCAGCACCCGCCCCACCGAACCCGGCCCCGTCGAAGTCTGGCATCCTTCCGTCAAATTCTATGAGGTCCGCAATGAAAAAGGCACCCACATCGGCTCCTTTTACGCCGACTGGCATCCGCGCGACTCCAAGCGCGGGGGAGCCTGGATGAACTACCTGAAAATGGGCGTCCCCCCCACCGACAGTGAGGACCGCCGCCTGCATCTCGGCCTCATCTGCGGCAACATGACCCCTCCGCTGGATGACAAGCCCGCCCTGCTCACTCATGACGAAGTCTGCACCGTGTTCCATGAGTTTGGCCACCTCCTGCATCAGCTCTGCGGCAGCGTTGAAATTCCCGCCTTGAATGGCGTCAGCGTTTATTGGGATTTTGTGGAACTGCCCTCCCAGATCATGGAGAACTTCTGCTGGGAACGCGAAAGCCTGGACCTCTTCGCTCACCACTTTGAAACCGGTGATGCCGTGCCTGCACGCCTCTTCAAAAAACTCATCGCCGCCCGCAATTTCCGCTCCGCCAGCGCCATGATGCGCCAGCTCGCCTTTGGAAAGCTGGACCTCGAGCTGCACATGCATCATGCCGCTGACCCGGGCGGCGATCTTGACGCCCTCTCCCGCCAATTGCTCGACGGCTATCTCATGCCATTAAAAACCGAGCCCCCCACCCTGCTCCGCCGTTTTGGCCATTTGTTCAGCAATCCCGTCGGTTACGCCGCTGGCTACTACAGCTACAAATGGGCCGAGGTCCTGGACGCAGATGCATTTACCCGCTTCCAAGTCGAAGGCGTCCTCAACCCCACTGTCGGCCGCGACTTCCGGGACAAAATCTTGGCCAAAGGCAACTCAGAAGACCCCGCCAAACTCTTCCGTGACTTCATGGGCCGCGATCCAGACCCCCAGGCCCTGCTCGTCCGCAGCGGTCTCGCCTGAGCCGCCACCCCAGCCTACCCTAAGAACCGGAATGTGACAAATGTGACGAAATTGAAACGTCACTTGACCTTGACAGCCGTTTCTGTCCAACATGGAGCGACAACAAACATCGCTCGCCATGCAGATCCAACTCGACAAAGCCCGCAAGCTCATTGACCAGCTTGAAAAAACCCTCAACGAAACCGCCAGCCAGACCAACTCCGCACGCGAGTTGCTCAGCCAGTGGCTCACCAAGGGAGAAACCACCCTGCGCAACAAAAGCGCTGCCGCTCTCAAACAGGTCCGCAAACGCGCCGATCGCTTCACCGTCGCTCTGACTGAGCTCGAAAAAAACCTCGCCAAATCGCTCGATAAGCTCTCCGACAAAGTCGCCGCCAAGCCTGCCCCCGCCAAAAAGAAGCTCCCGGCCAAAAAAACCACCGCCAAGAAGGCGCCCACTAAAACAGCTGCGCCCAAGAAAAAATAGGCTCCAGCCCATGCGCAGCGCGAGTGAGTGCCAGACCACTCGCCACTTGCCCAAAAGGCCCGGTTGCGCGCTCTGGCATCTCCTCCTACTCTTCCGCCCATGAGCGGTCGCACTCCCCTATTTCGTCTCGTCTCCCGCGCTCTGGCGCACAGCACCCCCCATTTCTCCGACTCCCGTCGGCACTTCCTCAACGGCCTCGCTGCTCTCGGTGCCGGAGCCGCAGTCTCTAGCTGCGCAACATCGCGCTCAGCACCTTCAACATCCCCAGTCGCCATCGTCGGCGGCGGCGTCGCCGGACTGACCGCCGCCTATCGTCTGACCCAAAAAGGCCGAACCGTGCATTTGTTTGAGGCCTCCCAACGTTGCGGAGGCCGCATCTTCACTCGCAAAAACTTCAACGCCGACGGCCAGTTCGTTGAACTCGGTGCCGAACTCATCGATTCCGACCACAAGGACCTGATCCGTCTCGCCAAGGAACTCGGCCTTAAATTGCAGAACCTGCTCGAGGGCGACGCTGGCCACGACTACTATTGGTTTGACGGCCAAGTCCGCACCGAAGCAGCCATGCGCACCGCCTTCCGCCCCCTCGGCGAACGCATTGCCACCGATGCGGACGGCCTCTACGACACCGACGGCAACTTCACCCAAAAAGCCCGTCGGCTCGACCAGATTTCCCTTGCCGATTACCTCAGCCAAAACGCCCAAGGCGTGGAACCATGGGCTATCCGCCTCCTCATCGCCGCTTATGAGCCAGAGCTCGGCATCGAGGCCGAACGCCAGTCCTGCCTGAACCTGATCGATTTCATCAACCCTGACACCAGCAAAGGCTTTGAGGTTTTTGGGGACAGCGACGAAGCCTACCGCATCGCAGGCGGGAACGCCGCGCTCACCGATGCCCTCCACGCCAAACTCGCTACCAAAGCCGATCTCCGACTCGGCCAGCGCCTCCGCTCCATTCAAGACATCGATGGCAAACTCCGTCTCGAATTTCTCACCGACAAAGGCCCCGCCGCCTACAGTTATGACCGCGTCATCCTGGCCATCCCTTTCACCGTGCTGCGCGGCGTGAGCGGCATTGACGACCTGAAACTGAGTGATTTCAAAAAGCGCTGCATCCGTGAGATGGGCTACGGCAACAACGTCAAAACCTTCTCCAGCTTCACCCGCCGCGTCTGGCGGGAAACCACCGCACCACCCGCCAACGGCAGCGTGTTTGCTGACGCCGCCACCTTCCAAAACATCTGGGAGACCAGTCGCGGCCAAGAGGGCACCCGCGGAGTCATCACCAACCTCCTCTGCGGCGCCCGCGCCGCCAGCCACCAGAATGGCATCAGCTCGGCCTACCTGAATGACTTGGACGCTGTCTTTCCCGGCATCAAAGCCGCCTACGACGGCAAATCCGGCTCCATGAACTGGCCCAAAGTGACCACCGCACTCGGCAGCTACAGCGCGCCCTTGGTCGGACAGTACACCTGGATTTACAACGTGTCCCCTGAACCCGAACTCGACGGCCGCCTGCTCTTCGCAGGTGAACATACCAGCGCCGTCTCCCCCGGCTTCATGAATGGCGGCGTCGAGTCTGGTAACAGAGTCGCCAAAGAGCTTCTTCAGTCCTGAGGATTCCTGCTGGAGTTTCTCAGATTCCAGGCTACTAAAACCATCCCCCGGCCACTTTGCCTCCAAACGCAGAGCAGCCCTCGGCTCTTTACCCATCTTTTCATGCCTCCTCCCACCGAAGCCCCCTTCGATTCCATCGACGATGTCATCGCTGACATTCGAGCCGGAAAAATGGTGATCGTCACCGATGACGAAGATCGCGAAAACGAGGGCGACTTGATCTGCGCCGCTGAAAAGGTCACCCCCGAAATGGTGAACTTCATGGTGCGTGAAGGCGGCGGCATGCTCTGCGTCGCCGTTTCGCTCGACATCGCTCGTCATCTCCATCTGGAAAGCATGGTGCCGGAAAATCGGGAAGCCTTCCGCACCGACTTCACCGTCACCGTCGATGCCGCAGAGGGCATCACCACCGGCATCAGCACCGCTGACCGCGCCCGCACCATCAATCTTTTGGCGGATCCCCGCGCCGTCCCACAGGACTTCGTGCAACCCGGGCACATAAGCCCGCTCGTCGCCAAACCCGGCGGTGTCCTCCGCAGAGCTGGCCATACCGAAGCCGCCTCCGACCTCGCCCGGCTTGCCGGCCTGAATGCCGCCGGCGTCCTCATCGAGGTCATGAATGCTGACGGCACCATGGCCCGACTCAGTGACCTGCGCGCCTTTGCCGAAAAGCATGGCCTACGCCTTTGCAGCATCGCCGACCTCATCGCTTACCGCCGCCGCAGTGAGCGCCTCATCGAAAAAATGGAGGAAGTGGACATGCCCACGGATTTCGGCAGCTTCCGCCTTCATCTCTACCGCAGCGTCCTGGACGGCACTCACCACATCGCGCTCGTGAAAGGGAAAATCAGCCCTGACACCCCCATCCTTGTCCGGGTTCACAGCGAGTGCCTGACGGGCGACATCTTTGCCTCCCGCCGTTGCGACTGCGGCAGCCAACTCCACGCCGCCATGGAGCGTGTCGAGCAGGAGGGCGCAGGCGTCATCATCTACATGCGCGGGCACGAAGGTCGCGGCATTGGCCTGCATGGGAAAATCCAAGCCTACAAACTCCAGGAAGAAGGCCTCGACACCGTCGAAGCCAACCTCAAACTCGGCTTCCCCATGGACCTGCGCGACTACGGCATCGGCGCCCAGATCATTTCCGATCTCGGCGTGCGGAAGATCCGCCTCATGACCAACAACCCCCGCAAAATCATCGGCCTCGAAGGTCACCACCTCGAAATCGTCGAGCAGGTCCCCATCAAACAAGAACCCAACGAGCACAACGCCCGCTACCTCGAGACCAAAAAAACCAAACTCGGCCACAAACTCTAAACCCACTCACTACTCACTACTCACTGATCACTGATCACTGATCACTCCCCCACCCTCCCATGCCCGGCCCCATCCCTCACCGCCCCCGCCCCACCCAGGAGCACCTTTCCATCGCCATCGTCGCCAGTCTTTACAACGAGACTTATGTCGAAGGCCTCCTCAACGCTGCCAAGGACGAGCTCCAGGAACTCGCCCCCAACATCACCATCACCTCCTACCGAGTTCCCGGTGCTTTTGAAATTCCGGTCTGCACCGAGCTGATCCTGCGCAGTTCCCAGCCAGACGCCGTCATCGCCCTTGGTGTGATTATTCGGGGAGCCACCGAGCATGCCGACCTCGTCGCTGCCTCCGTCACCGACGCCCTCCAGCGCGCCGCCACCAAGTACTGCGTCCCCGTCGTGCATGAAGTCCTCCTGCTCGACGACAAAGAGCAGGCCGAAGAACGTTGCCTCGGCGCCACCATCAATCGCGGTACCGAAGCCGCGCGCGTCGCCCTCACCATGGTCAACCTCTTTGCCGCCATGCGCGCCAAATTCTCCGGAGACAGCGCCCCCCGCGCCTGATTCCAACCCCCTTTGCCTCCATACCAACCAATCACACATGGGAAAACGACGAGACGGACGACTGGCTGCGGTGCAATACCTTTTTGCCCACGACCTGCACACCAAAGCCCCCACCGATATCGAACGCGCCGCGTTCTGGGACCTCCATAGCATCAAAGGTCAGGCCCGCGACTTCGCTGAGACCCTCA
>JBIIUD010000214.1:0-5533 GCA_044340175.1 Verrucomicrobiaceae bacterium | reverse complement strand
CAGCTGCCGTAGGATTATGCCAATCAGCCGGGCTTTAAGGCTGATAAATGGGCCCGATGTACTCAGTGGCGACGACGATGTCATCGAACCACACGCGGTTGGTTTTAGGTGGGCTCGCGACGTTGTTCTGGCGGTAAGCGTTTTCGGTGACGTAGTGGCTGAGCATGAAGTAGCTCACCGCTAGCTCCGGCACGGTGCGCCAGCGGAAGCCTTCGAAGGTGCTGTCACCATCTTGGGTGACTTGGAAACCTTCACCGGTCCATTTGCCGGTTTTTGTGCCAGGACCAATATGAGTCGTGAGCTTGCCATCGAGCCACAGGGCGAGCTCGCCATCGCTTTTTCCGACCTCGTTGCACTTCACCATGATCTCGACGCACTGCCACTGGCCGCGTGGTGGTCCGGGGCGGCCTTCGGGCCAGAGACCGTTGCCCCAGAAGCCGCCGTCAGCGCTCTGCTTCATATCGTGCCAGTAGGTGTAAAACATCCAGCCGCCGGGCGCGGCGAGCGTGCCATAGCTGCCATTCGGCTCGATGCGGGCGCTGAAGCGTGTGTCGCCCGCGGCGTGCTTTCCGGCGCTGCCTTGCGGCCAGTTGGTGGGCGGATTGTAGCCGCCGAGGCCATTGAAGTGATGCAGATAAGGCGCGTCCTCGGCGAACTTCACGTAGAAGCGCGAGAAGACGCGCGTCTGGATGGGATCGAGTCGCTTGAAAAGATGCCCGCCGGTGTTCTCGCCGAGCGTGGCGGTGACTTGGAGGCATTTGGAACCCGAACTGGCCGCAGGATGGTCATTCATGAGTTCGAGCACGCGTGCGTCTTTGTTTTCGATCTCGTTCCAGCGAGGCTTGATTTCCATGATGGAAGAGGCTTCAAAGTTTTCGGCAAGCAACACGGTAGGATGGGTAGCGATGGTGGCATCGCCTGGATGGCTCTTCGAGATGCCGTGCCCCTGCGGTTGAAGATCGACCGCATGGCTGACCATGGCGACCTGACAAGTGAAAAAGAATAGGAGGGCTCTCATCGAGGGAGTGAAACGGTGCCATGCAAGCCCTTGTGGCGTAATTTGTTGTTCCGTGAGGAAGGGCCTCAATTGACGGCGTAGGCGTGCTCTGAAGTGACCTTTTGCCAAGCTCCCTCGATCAGTCGGTAGGCATTCTGGGGGCGAACAAGACCGCTGATCAAGAGGCTATGAATCTCACGAGCTTTTGTCATGCAGAGATCGTAATACCATCGTTCGCCTGTTTCACCATTGCGGTCAGTGAAAGCGATATGACCGACCTGACTGCCTTCCGAGTATTTAACGGAAGCGATGAGGCCATAAACCACCCAGGCTTGTTTCGCTTGAACAACTGCGGGGTCAGAATCATTGAAGAGGGGGCGTTGACTGCTCAAGAAGATGCCCTGACGGCCCTGGTGATCTCGAACGCCGTGAGGCCAGATGCGTGTTGGCACAGTGGAGATGACAGACATCATGGAGGCGACCCGTTTTGAGATGGTTTCAAGAGGCTGCAGTTCAGCCAAGCTAAGTACTTGAGGCGTCTCCTCCTGAGCAGGGGGTTGATGAGTTTGTGGAGTGCTGGAAGCTGCTGTCTCCGACAACACCAGCAGGGCGGTTAGAAGACTGACAGAAGCGAAGAGGAAAGTCGCATGATAACAGTTGGTTGGCATGGTGAGGGCGATTGGGAAGTTGAGAGGGGCGCTAGCCACGATGAGACGGTTTGACGCCACGCGGGGCTGCATCGAGCTGTTTGCTTTTTTGGGCACGCAGCATCAACGTTTTGCGCACACCGGTTTGCAGTTTGAGTAGGGCTTCATCAAAGGTGTGTCCAGTGCTGCGCTCGAGCACGTCCGGCCCTGGCAGGCTGAGATTCATGGTGAGCTGATACCGAGGTGTCGATTCGGGCAGTTCATTGACCCGCACCACCGCTCGTGAGATGGGTTTAAGCTTGGCAAACTGTTCGAGGGTTAGATGAATCTGAGATTCCCACTTGGAGCGTGGGTTGCAGCCAAACCAATCGAGTTGAATGATCATAAAGGGTGATGGATTACAAGTTGAACGGGAGGGGTAACTTCAGGAATTTTTGGGATACCAATGCCACGTGCTGTAGCAGGGGAGATCATTGTTCTGTGCCGATTTGACGTCGAACTGACTGCAGGAGGCGAGGAGACCTGACAGGGTCAAAAGAAGGAGCCATCGTGTTTTCATCATGGTTTCAAGTGTGGTTAAGGAAGCTATGATACAAAGCCATGCGGTAGCGGTGACCTCAATGAGCAGCCTCTCTGATCCCATCTCAGTAATCCGCTGAGAGCAACTCAGTGAATGGACAGTGCGGCGAGACTGCACGTGAGTTTAGGCTAGGCTACCCGATGGGATAGCGCACGAGTCATGAGGGGGCACGGCACCGGTCCGAGGCTTGAGATCTGTTCAGCGCTTCCGAATGAGGCGGGCGATGAGGGCTGTCCACCCGGTCTGATGAGAAGCGCCACAGCCGCGCCCAGTGTCAGCATGAAAAAACTCATGAAAAAGAATGAGATCCGCCCAGGGTCCCTTCTGGTCATAACGGGGTTCGCCACCATGGCAGGGGCGCTGTCCATGCACGTTGGGTTCGAACAAGTGGGTCATACGGCGGGCGATTTCGTGCGCAGCCTGTTTCAGTGTGACTGCGTTTCCGCTGCCGGTGGGTAACTCAATGGTGAAACTTTCACCGTAATAATGATGGTAACGTTCAAGCGCCTCAATGATGAGATACGCAATGGGAAACCAAACCGGTCCCCGCCAGTTCGAGTTGCCGCCAAACATGTGGCTGTCACTCTCTCCCGGAACATAGCGCACGACTTTGTGCTCGCCTTGGACATGCAAGGTAAAGGGCTGCTGTTCATGAAATCGGGAGAGCGACCTGATCCCATAAGGAGAAAGAAACTCACTTTCATCGAATAGATAAGCCAGCAGGCGAGTGAGGCGTTCACGCGAGGGAATGGCTAACAGGCGGTGCCCATGAGTCCCGCCTTTTTGGCAATAGCTTACATGTCGTGCGAGATCGCTCCGGTGCATGAGGAACCAGTCCATGCGTTTTTTAAAGCCTGACAGCTTCATGATGCGGGCTTCATCGAGCAGTTCAACGGCGATCAGGGGCATCAAACCAACGAGTGAGCGGGTACGCAGTGGGAGCGGTGGCTTATGGTCATCGAGAATCTGATCATAATAAAAACCGTCCGTTTCATCCCATAAGCCTTGGCCGCCTAGGGTATTGATGGCGTCCACGATTTGCACGAAATGCTCAAAGAACTTGGAGGCCATGTCTTCGTAGGCGGTATTCACGGTGCCATCGGGCCGCTGAGCCAGCTCCAAGGCCATGTTCAGCATGGTCAGGGAGTAAAAGGCCATCCACGCCGTGCCATCCGCCTGCTCTAACCTTTGCCCGTCAGGCAGCGCGGTGCTGCGGTCAAAAATGCCGATGTTATCAAGGCCAAGGAAACCACCCGCGAAGAGATTCCTCCCCTCGCTGTCTTTGCGGTTCACCCACCAGGTGAAGTTCAGCAGTAACTTCTGAAAGCAGCGTTCGAGGAACTCACGGTCACGCGCTCCTGCGGGTGCGGTGATCTTGTAGATGCGCCAACAGGCCCAAGCATGAACTGGCGGATTGACATCACTGAATTTCCACTCATAGGCCGGGATCTGCCCATTCGGATGCAGGTACCACTCACGCAGGAAGAGGAGCATCTGCTCCTTGGCGAAGTCCGGGTCCGTTTCTGCAAAAGGCAGCATGTGAAACGCCGTGTCCCAGGCCGCGAACCACGGGTACTCCCACTTGTCTGGCATGGAGAGGATGTCGCGGGCGAAGAGATGCTTCCAATTCCGATTCCTTCCCTCCCAACGGGTGGCCGGCGGCGGCGTATAAGCAGGATCTCCCTGCAGCCAATCCTGCACGACGTATTGGTAAAACTGCTTCGTCCACAACAAGCCTGCATGCGCCTGCCGCTGGATCTGAGCATGCACTGGATTGGCTTCAACAATCGTTGCGTAAAACGCATCCGCTTCAGTCACGCGTTGAGTGAGGAGTTCATGGCAGGCAGATGAATCGGGGCAAAAAAAGGGTTTTGAATTCGGCGCCCATTGATGGGCTACGCTACCCTTCGGGCAGCCTTCGGCTGTCTGTCTCACTTCGTTCGGCTCTCCTGCCTTCTCGTCCCCGCACAGTCTCAGATCAATCGTCACCGAGCCTCCGGCCGGAATCCGCATCGAATAATGGGCTGCAGCTTTGGTGCCTGTTTTTGCCGGATTGACGGCTCCGACCTCTTTATCAATCACATGGCGATGAAAAGCATCCTTGGTGAATTTTGACGCATTCGGAGAGCCGAAGAGCTTTTCGTGATTTGTCTCATTTTCCGTGAAAAGCCAGTGGGGAGCGGTTCCATCGCTCGCCCGAGCTGCGTGCAGCTTGTAGGAGCCTAGATCCTCGACCAGCTCTGATTCGAGCCCTTGATGGTCGATCTGCAAGACCCCGCCACTTAGGCTCAGGCTGGGTTTCACGGTCTTTTTTTGCCACGACCACACATTGCGAAACCAGATCGTCGGCAGCACATCGAGTGGTGCAGTCTCCGGGCCGCGATTGTGAATTGTAATCCGGATGACGATGTCTTCTGCCGCTGCTTTGGCGTATTCGATGAACACATCAAAGTATCGATCCGCATCGAAAACACCGGTGTCTGTGAGATCGAATTCGGGATCAAGGAGGCCACGGCGGCGATTCTCATCCACCAGTTGATCGTAGGGGAACGCTTTCTGGGGGTACTTGTACAACGCCTTCATGTAGGAGTGCGTTGGAGTGGAGTCGAGATAGTAATAAAGCTCTTTCACGTCCTCCCCGTGATTGCCCTCTGGGCCACTCAATCCAAACAGACGCTCCTTCAAAATAGAATCCTGATGATTCCAAAGCGCCAGCGCGAAGCACACTCGGCACTGCCGATCTGTGATACCTAGCAGGCCATCCTCTCCCCAACGGTAGGCGCGCGCTTTTGCGTGAGCGTGGGGAAAACTGGTCCAAGCATCCCCTTTGGCGGAGTAATCTTCACGAACGGTGCCCCATTGTCTTTCCGAAAGGTATGGCCCCCATCGTTTCCAGTTGGCCAAACGGGTTTTGTCTTCAAGAAGGCGCTGATGTTCGGCAGTGAGGGTCGATGACATGTGAATGAGCAGGACGGTGTAAAGGGGTGGTAAAGGCTTTGTGACAGATCGAGCTAAGCAGGTGCTCTGTTGGTGCTGCGGGCGTGTTTATCACGCACAGTCAAAGGGATGAACGGGCATTGACATGTCATTTTGAACCAAGGATTTGTTGCTCGGCAGCCAGCCAAAAATCCAACTCCTTGCCGACAGGATGGTTAGCTTGAAGCCAAAGGTCATAGGCAAGAATGCGGACGGCCTCGACTTGCGCAGGCGACAGGTGGAGTCGATTTTCATCAATGGCTGGGTGCATTGACGGAGATGGGCAGGGCAATGAAACGCTGTTTGATGAAGGATAGCAATGGAAGCGGTCAT
>JBIIUD010000213.1:0-5570 GCA_044340175.1 Verrucomicrobiaceae bacterium | reverse complement strand
GTCGTGAATCCAACGGATGAAGAGGAGTTTGATTTGGAGCTGCTCATAAAAAAGGATGAGTCTGGCTAAAGGGTTGATGAAAGATAACGACAGAGAGATCAAGCGCGCTTGGACCGCAGACCGGCGGCGGTGATCAGGAGGGAAACCGCGATGACGGAGATGAAATAAAGCACATCGCGCACGACAAAGATGCCCTTGGACATTTCATAGAAGTGATCCATGAAGCTCAAGTAACTGATGAAGCGCACCAAAGTCTCGCCCCAACCAGGCAGGCCGTTCACCACGAAGTCCACGATTCCGGGATAACCGATGAGGGTAAGCGTCAAACAGACCGCTACAGAGACGATGAAGCACACCACCTGACTGCGGGTAAAGGCGCTGACGGCAGAGGTGACCGCGAGGCACCCTAAGGCATAAAAATAACTGGCCGTGTAGCCCGTGATGATCGGACCGCGATCAGGCTCGCCAAGATAAAACACCGTGAAAACGATCGGTGCTGTCAGCGCCAGAGCAATCAACCAAACGAGAGCCGCCGCCTTGAATTTGGCAAGAATAGCGTGCCATGGGGAGATCGGCATGGTGAGCAAAAGCTCGACCGTGCCGAGACGATGTTCCTCCGACCACAGCCGCATGCCGACTGCCGGTGCCAGCACCACATAGATCCAAGGATGCCAGAAAAAGAAGGCCTGGCCGAGTGAGGCATTATTGCTATCAAGGAAGCGCCCAAACAGGAAGGCAAATCCCATCGTCGCCAGCAGGAAGATCACCAGGATCACATAGAGCACGGGCGAGTTGGCGTAACTCAGAAACTCTCGCTTGAAGAGAGCCCACACTTTCTGAATGTCGTTTTTATTCATGAGGGTATCGAAATAGAAGGGGTTTACAGGGGAATGTCAGCAAGGACCGATTAAGCAGCAGTGTCAGAGCGGGTGATGGAGCGGAAGACCTCGTCGAGTCGGCCCTCTTCTTGATGCAGGTCCAGAAGTTTCCAGCTTCGCGCGGCGGCCAGACCTGCGATGGATGCGGCGATGTCGCCCCCCTGCTGGGTCTTGCCGGGTAGCACCCGAGCGACCAGACCGCTCTCTCCACTCTCGATGACCTCCACCCGCTGAACACCGGCGGTCTTAGAAATTTCGTCTCGGATGCTGGCACCACTCGCCCCCCGCACCACGATATGCACACTGCCTGCGTTCGGACTGCGGTCCTTGAGCTGAGCAGGTGTGCCGTCCGCCACCACACGACCGCGATCAATGATGATTGCGCGGGAGCAGGCAGCCTCCACTTCCTCGAGGATGTGGGTGGAGAAAATGATCGCTTTGTCTTCGCCCATGCGCTTGATCATGCCGCGCACCTCATGCTTTTGGTTGGGATCGAGACCGTCGGTAGGTTCATCGAGAATCAACACCTCAGGGTCATGAATGATTGACTGGGCAAAGCAGGTGCGGTGGCGGTAACCTTTGGAAAGGGTGTCCACACTCTGATTGCGCACGCTGTCCAAGAAGCAAAGGTCCAAAACACGATCCAGCGCTTTGGTTTTGGCCGCCCCTGTCAATCCGCGGATCTCCGCGCAAAAACCCAGGAAACTGGCCACCGTCATGTCCGAATAAAGCGGCGCGTTCTCGGGCAGGTAGCCGATGAATTTCTTCGCCTTCTCAGGATCCGAGAGCATGTCAATGCCACCGACATTGATCGAGCCTGCGGTCGGCTCAAAGTAGCCGGTGACCATGCGCATGGTGGTGGATTTGCCAGCCCCGTTCGGGCCGAGGAAGCCAAGGACCTCCCCCTTTTCCACTTTGAAGGACACGCCATCGACGGCGACCTTCGTTCCGAATATTTTCTTCAGGTCTTGAACTTGGATCATATTGGCACAGTTGGAGTGAAATGGAGCCTTAAACAGCATCCGCAGGGAGGTTGAGACACAACGTCTCCAGGCGGTTGACTGCGGGCGGCAGGGTTAATGCGGCGGAAGCACACTTTTTCAAGCGTTATTTCCGGCCCGTAACGCCGCCCTCCACTGCTTTTGTGTGAGGAAATGAAAAAAATATATAACCCCGCAAAAAAACCTTTTCAGTCCGCCAGCTTCTCGCCCTCACTCTTGGCAATCACCACGGCACCTACAGTGTCACCAAAGACATTCACCGCCGTACGGGCCATGTCGAGCGGCCGATCAATGGTCAGGATCAGACCGAGCGAGGCCTTGATCATCTCCTCCGAAAACCCTGCGTTTTGCATGATGATGATGACCGCCACCAGACTCGCTGCAGGAATGCCTGCGACACCGATACTGGACACCAGCGCCAGCAGCACCACCATGAACTGCTGCGCCAACGACAGATCCACCCCCAGCACCTGCGCCGCAAAGATCACCACCACACACTCATAGAGGGCCGTGCCGTTCATGTTCACGGTGGCGCCCAAGGGGATCACAAAACTCGTCACCCGATCCGACACGCCCGAGTTCTCTTGAAGACAACGCATCGTCACTGGGATCGTCGCTGAGGAGGACGCGGTTGAAAACGCCATCAACAAAGAGTCCTGCATGTCCTTGAAGTGCCGCGCCGGAGAGCGCCCCGCAAAGACTTTCAAAACGATGGGCATGATGATCAAAGTGTGAACCAAGAGCGCGGCCACGACCGTCAATACATAAGGCACCAGATTTTGCAGGACGCTGACGCCCACTTCCGCGATCGCTGGCACCACCAGACAAAAGACCGCGATAGGGGTGAACTTCATGATCCAGGTGGTGATCAGCGTCATCACATCCGCCAACTGGTTGAACAAATCCCGCAGCACCGAGGGTGGACCACCCGGCACCAGCACCATTGCCACCGCAAACAGGATGCTGAAAAAGATAATCGCGAGCAAATCCCCAGTGGCACAGGCCTCAATGATATTGGTCGGAATCATGCGGCGCACAATGTCTAGCAGAGAGCTCGTACCGCCTTCGGTGCTCTTCATCACGTCTCCGACTTCAGACGCCCCATCCTCTGTGAGCGCGGCATCCATCGCCGCCTTCAGGGTCGCATTGGGCTGCCCATCCGTCAGGCCCGGTTGCACCAGATTCACCATCAGCAGGCCCACCACCACAGCGGTCAGACTTCCCAACAAATAATAAGCCCAGGTTTTGAGTCCCATGCGCGCAAAGCCATCCAAGGACTTCATCCCCGCAATCCCACTGATGATGCTGGCCACCACCAGAGGCACAATGACCATCTTGAGCGCCCGTAAAAACAAGTCGGCCAAAAACCGAAACAGATCCAGCAGTCCGACCACCCAGCCCGGGCGCTCACCATCGGCGCCAAAGCCGACCCATTGCAGGATCACTCCAGCCACGACTCCCAGGATCAGGGCGATGACGATGGGCCAGTGGTTATGACCACCCGGCTTAGCCTGCGACTTTGAACTCGACATGGGCGTTTCTATGCCCCCAGGAATACCTTTCAGCAAGGACCTTGAATGCCGTCGACACTTTTTACAGGCCATTTCAAGGTGAGAACAACGGCGCTTTGCCCGGTAATCCCGCGCAGGCTGGTGCTTGCGACGCCATAAAGGACGGCTCAAGCACTGCCTCATGGACGATTCCAAGGCGATGCGAATCACCTTTCGCGTAGCCTCGCGCAGTTAAACTGCCTTTTCTCCCCGGTGAAACCGCTCTTTTTTCTCGATTTCCCGCCGTGATCGTCCTCGGAACAAAAAAATTTCGCTTTCGCAAGCAGGTTCGCGGCAACCCTGCTCTTGCTCTTCAAACCCTTATATTACCAAGGATCGAAGCAATTCCAACCGGCTTGCGGAGAGCGCCGAAATAGGCGGTTGTAAAATAATTATCAGAAAAACCATATTTCTGATTGACCACTCCAGCTATAATTGCTATAAATACTACGTTCTTGAGCGCAGCAACTGCTCCAGCGGTTCCTGCTCCAAGACTCAACATAACCCAACAGCCCAATACAACAAGACAATGAAAAACGTGAAATTGAACCTCAAGAAGGCCGCTAAAGCGGGATTCAGCCTCGTGGAAATGCTCGTCGTGATCGCGATCATCGGTATCATCGCCGCTATCGCCATCCCGAACATCGGTTCCATCAACAGTGCCGCAGAAGATGCTGCCGTTCAGCGCAATGCGCAGAATGCCGCATCAGTTTGGAACTCCGCTATGGCCGCTGGTGCCACAGCTTTGGCCGACGAAGATGCGATTCTTACCGCACTTGAAACTGGAGTTACTGGCACTGGTCCATTCTCAACCAACACGTTCCGCACCGGCGTCTTGGAAAACCGCGCTGAGGTTCTCCCTCTGCTGAATATGGAGACCGACGGCACGCTTACCTACGTCAAGCCAGCTCCTTAACCTGACCAACGATATAGGATTTCGGATCTTTATGATACCGGACTCCAATGTCAGCCAATCCGCCGGGGGCGAACCCCGGCGGATTCTTCCTGAAAAGCCAAAAAGTCAACATCTCATGAAGATCAGCCCCTCCACAACACGCCGCTCCTCCGGTTTCAGCCTAGTTGAGGCCATCTTCACGATCGGCATTATCGCCATCATGTCCTCCATCGTGGTCGCGGCGATCTCCAATGCCTCCCGCGATGCCAATCGCATTGTTGCCCGCCAGCAGCAGGCCACCCTCAATGGAGCCCTCAGCGCCTGGGTCATGGGCAGCATGAGAGTCGCCTCAGGCGCCAACGAAGGCCAACTCCTCAGCGTCGAAGACCTGCGCGCCGAATACAACGGCCGAAGCACCGCCCTTGCCCGCTTTCTCTTGGTCGCCCCGGATACAGGTGGCGGCTATCTCGACGAATCCACACGCGAGCACTTTCTGCAATACACCACCAACTCGGGGCGACTCGAAACCTCCGCCCTGCAATCGGCCAAACAGCATCTGACACTCCCGAACTGGCTCTCGGGCGAGTTCCCCAAGGCCCTGCTTCAGGACAACTGACCTCTTCTTTCCATTTTCTCATGAAACTTTGCCTTTCTCCTTCAGCACCTCTGTCAGCCCTGCCAGCCCGTCTTTCCAGACGAGCTTTTTCGATGGTAGAACTGCTCGCCGCCGTCGCCATCATGGGTGTCATCGCCTTCATGGCCATCCCCTCCGTCACCAAGATGCGATCGGACGGGGAGCGCAACTTGGCGATTTCACGGGCAGAGAGCCTGAACATCGCTATGGCCAGCTTTCTCCAGGCGGAGGGCCGCTCGCGCGCCGAGAACCAGTGGCAGGCCGCCGCTGGGAATGCCGCCAAATATGCGCTATTGCGCCCTTATCTGGCCTTTGCAGAGGACACGCTGATACGCTTCCTGCCGACAGGGTACAACGTGAACTTCAGCAACTCGGTGGTGGCGCTGCAAAAGACCGTCCTACTCGGACCGGGCAATGTGACCATTCGGTATTGAACCCTTTTTCAGGTTAACCGAGATGCGCACACCTTCCACGAATCACCCTGTCAAACCGCTTGGTTTCTCCATGCCGGAAATGGTGGTGACGATCTCGATCATCGGTGTGCTGGCCGCCATCATTGTGGTTTCAATGTCTGACATGGTCGGCAATGGCAAGGTCGTGCTGGCTTACCAG
>JBIIUD010000212.1:0-5586 GCA_044340175.1 Verrucomicrobiaceae bacterium | reverse complement strand
TTTGTCATGCGCCTCGCGGAAGGTCAGGCCGGAATTCAGGATGACCGTCCCGCGCGGCTCCAAGGGATTCGGTCGCACCATCACTGGCACATGCGTCGCCCCATCCACTTGGACATCCCCGAGTTTCAGCTCCTTCTCATTCCAAGTCAGCGGCAGCTTCGTCATGCTTCCCGCCGCAAGCACCTTGGCCACCAGCGGATTCGATTTCGCATCGCCCCAAAGCACCAGCGTGTGCTTCACCATGTCTTCAGGCGTCACCTCAGCCGCCTTCTTCACCCGCACATCGCCGCGCATCAGCCCGCGCCAGCGCTTCAAAAAATGCGCCGACTCCGTGTTCACCCAGGCGGTAACCGCAGGTGACGCTGAATCCCCCTCCGGCAGCACCACCACAAACGACCGCTTCAACGGCTCCTCGATCGGCCCACTCTGTCCCGCCCGCTTCCGCCACATCGTCCATTCCTTCATCTCCACATCCGTCCGCACCCGCCACGTGCCATCGCCCCCCTTCACAAACGCCCGCTCCTTCGGACCAAAAGCCGCCCCATCCACCACCACCCCACTCACCTCAAAACTTGGCTCCACCTCAAACGCCCGCGCATTCTTCGTCACCACCCGCAGCATCCCCTTCTCGCCCAATTCCGCATCGATCCGCGTGTCCTGCCACGCCTGCTCCTGAGACAGCAACCGCACCCAGAACAGCTTTGAATAACCGAGCGTCCGCGTTTGCAGCACCACCTTCTTCGGTATCGGGTCACGCCCCTTCGCCACCGCCGCCTCGATCTCCGCCTGCACCGTCTTGATCACTTCCGGATGATACTTGTGCCCCATGCCCGGACCGATGTGATGCGTCATCTTCAAGCCCTCGCCTGCCAGTACTTCCTCCATGTAGGCCGCCGCATCCCGCTGCGAATCCTGCTCCCCGCTATACACCACCAGCGGCACATTGAAAAAATTCCGCGCATAGCTAGGCACATCATACACCCCCCAAAGCGTCTGCTCATAAACCGGCGGCATCTTCTCCGGCGTTAGCTTCTGATACCGCTTCACATCCACAAACCCCGCGCCCGCATGCACACAGGCCCATTGGTCCGCAAAGTGTGCCCCCATATGCCAGGCCCCGGCTCCGCCCATGCTGAACCCCGCCAGCGCGATGCGATTTTTATCCCCGTTGAACCGAGCCACTGCATCGTCTCGCGCCTCAAACACATCCGTCTCTCCCGCACTCTTCCACCCGTTGCAGTAGCGCCCGAAAGGATGAATCACGATCGTTCCCTTCGGCTGAAACTGGCCCGGCTTGGTGCTGCCCAACTTGCTCGCGATGAAAGGCAAATCCGTCGCCGTGTCCCCGCGACCATGCAGCCAGATCCACATCGGCACCGGCTTCGTCGCACGACCCCACTTCAATCCCTCCGGCACCTCCACCGCATAGGGTTGCGCTGATCCATCGATCTGGGAATAGAAACCCAGCACTATCCATCCCGCGCCGTCCATCCAGGGTGTCTCGTTCCGTTTCAGGGCCTCGATCCGTTGCTCCGCCTCCTCCAGCAGCTTGATCGCTTTTTTGACTCCGTCCTCCGGCTTCTTGTCATACCACTCATCAAACTCCAAAGCATACCGCACCGCCTTCAAGAAGATCTCCACATCCGCCGCCCGCTCGCTTTTCCTGACAGCCTCAAACTTCGCCGTCACCTCTGTCAGCCGCTGCTCGATCTGCTCCTCTTGTTCAGCAGACAAAGCCGCCACCGGTCCCGGCGGCAGCGCACCCCGGAAAGAAGCCGTCGCCCCATCCGACCTCAACTGCGCCCGAGCCGCAGGCACACTCAACCCCAAACCCAAAATCCAAACCATCCCGATCAAACAAAGAAAACGCATCTCTACCCAACGTCCCCCATTCCAAATCCCTTTCTCAAACCCACACCACTGACCACTGACCACTGACCACTGACCACTGACCACTGACCACTGATTACTGATTACTGATTACTGTCACCGCCCCCCTCCCTCTCCTCCAACGCCTTCACCCGA
This sequence comes from Verrucomicrobiaceae bacterium, assembly GCA_044340175.1. Taxonomy (GTDB): domain Bacteria; phylum Verrucomicrobiota; class Verrucomicrobiia; order Verrucomicrobiales; family Verrucomicrobiaceae; genus JAGRPD01. The sequence goes on along the minus strand of JBIIUD010000212.1, from coordinate 3,561 downwards.
GCCGTGAGTTTCGGCAGCCGATTGATCCCTGCCAGCCGCCGTTTTTCCTCCAGCACAGGCAGCGCCGGAAAGCCCAGATAAACCTCACGCCCGGCCGGGATGTCCTTCGTCACCCCGATGCGCCCGCCCAGCGTCACTCCCGACCCCACCGAAACATGACCTGCCACCCCACCCTGGGCCGCCATGACGACGTAGTCCCCCAGCCGCGCGCTGCCTGCGATCGCACAGCAAGCCACGATGATGCAATGCTTCCCGATCACCACATTGTGACCGATCTGCACCAAGTTATCGATCTTCGTCCCCTCACCAATCCACGTCCGCCCAAACCGTGCACGGTCCACCGTCGTCCCTGCGCCGATCTCCACATCATTGTCGATCTGCACCAGCCCCGCCTGCCTTACCTTGCGATGCCGACCCTCCTTGAATTCGTAGCCAAATCCATCTGCCCCGATCACCACACCCGAATGTAAAATCACGCGTTCTCCGATCAAGCAGCCCTCATGCACGGTTGCATTCGCAAACAGCTTCGAACCCTTCCCAATCTTCGCCCCGCGTCCCACATAGGCGCCCGCACCGATCTCCACCCCCTCCCCCAGTACCGCTCCTGCCGACACCACGGCATTCGGCCCCACACTGACCGCTGCTGGATCAAAGACCACCGTCTCATCGATCACCGCAGACGCATGCACCCCTGCCTGAAAGGGTGCCGCATGGAATCCATAGCGATCCACCACCATCTCAAATGCATCCGAAGGCTTCTCAACCCGGATGAAAACCAACCCCTCAGGAAACTCATCCAACTCCAGCGGCACCAACACCGCCGTTGCCTGCGTCTGCTTCAACTGATCCCGATAACGTAGATCGTAAAAAAAGCTCAAATCCCCCGGCAGAGCCTCTTTCAGAGAAGCAAAGCCGCTCACCACCGTCGCGGAGTCACCCGCCACGACCTCGCCACCCACCAGCATCGCTAACTCTTTTGCAGTTACATTCATGAGTTTTTAAGTTCACACAGCCCCGCCCGAGTAGCGAGAATTTCTTTCTTCACAAAAGGCATTCCGACTCATCCTGTCGAATCATTCCCAGCCCACCATAAGCACCGAGGTCCACCGATTCATAGTTGCTCTAATAATTTAGCATTTTCATCATATGTTATGAGATTAAATGATAATTTTGATAGTAATCACACATGCGCAGTGTGCTTGTGATAGATTCGCCCATTTTGAGAGTGCCATGCTCAGAATCACTGCCTTGGTCGCGCTCCTGGCTCTGGCTGCCGCCTTCACCGGTCTTGCAGCCCCTCTATTCAAGCCGCCGACTTGCAGGGAGAATTTGTCTTTCTCCGGAATGAGAGCCTTTTCGGCACCGAATGGGCCCGCATCCCCTTCCTCAGTTCGAACAGCAACACTGAAGCCACCCTCAGTTCACCGGATCAGTTCTCCAACGCCACAACCAATCAAGGTTGTTTCAACAGTTCCTATGCCTCCTTTCAGTGCCTCGTGACGGCGTCCACCAATGGTCCTTGGGCACTCGGTATCGATCCCAACGGCAACTCGCAAAACTTCGATCTTAACGTAAGCTTCCCCAACTTTTCGGAGTCCCTTTTTGGCCCCGTCAGTTTGACTTCACCAACCAGCCTGACCATCCGCTACGTCCGCGAACTCACCGACGACCAGGTGCTTGTATCAGGTCCTGCAGACGCCATCGACTTTGCCGCTACGGGAACCTCTTGGAGCCCGACTCAGGTCAAAGCCAGGTCTGAAGGCAGCTTCCAACTCTCCATCATTCCAGAGCCCAGTGCCGCCCTGCTCTTTGGGCTGGGTCTTTGGGGATTCGGGTTCTGCCGCACTCGCCGCGCTTAAATCTCCACTCCCGCCGCCTTCAACAGGCGCATCGTCAGCAGGTAAAGCAGCACCGTGCCCACGATCGCCGCGCCCAAAGCTGGCCAGAAACCGCCGAGTTTCTTGATCAACCACGGCAGCGCCACAAACATCGGTAGCGTGGGCAGCACGAACCAAAACGTGCCAAATGCGTGCCGCCCGATCAGCCCCGCATCCTTCGTCTCCGCATAAAGCCAGATGAAAGCCAGCAGCGAGGTCAACGGCAACGAGTGCAGGATGCTCGCCGCCGCATTGTTCCGCTTCGCCACCTCCGTGACCACCACGATCACTCCCGCGCTCAAAAACAGCTTCAGCAAATAGTACATCATCGCGCGGTTTAAACGCTGCCAATGACACCCGGTATTTCAACTCAGCCCATGTAGGAAGGCTGACCCGTGCTTTCAAGAACCGAGTGCCAAAGCTCCTGCGTGGGATCCACCTTTCGCCGCCCATGAATCACCAAATCCAGCGGCAGATGCACAAACGACCCGTGCCACCTTCCCACCAACATGCTCGTCTTTCCCGCCATCGCCGCATGCACCGCCCCCTGCGCCAGTCGTGAGCAATAAACATTGTCCTGCGCATTCGCCGGCACACTCCGCACGATGTAACTCGGATCAATGTACTTCAAATTCACCTCGGTTCGTCGCTCCTTGAAGAAGCCATTGATCCGATCCTTCAAAAACGAACCGATGTCCCCGTACCGCTTGTTTCCGCTGGCGTCTGTCCCCGCCCCCGACTGCATCAGGTGCTGCCCCGCCCCTTCCGCCACCACCACCACCGCACTGCCCCGTTTCATCAGCCGATGCCTTAGCGATTCCAGAAAGCCCCCTTCACCCTCCAGTTCAAACCCTACCTCCGGGATCAAAACAAAGTCCACATTGCTCCCCGCCAGCGCCGCGTAACAGGCAATGAACCCCGAGTCCCGGCCCATCAGTTTGACCAACCCCACACCGTTCACAGCCCCCGTCGCCTCCACATACGCGCACTTCACCGCCTGCACCGCCGCCTCGAAGGCTGTCTCAAAGCCAAAGCTCTTGTCCAGGTACATGATGTCATTATCGATCGTCTTCGGAATCCCCACCACCGCCTTCTTTAGCCCCCGGCGCTCAATTTCCTTCACCAGGGCCGCCGCCCCCCGCAGCGTGCCATCGCCTCCGATCACAAACAAAATATCCACCTTCATCTCCTCCAGCGTGTCCACCATTTCCCCGATGTCTTGTTCCCCGCGCGAGCTCCCCAGCATTGTCCCCCCGAAGTGATGCGCTTGCTCCACTGAGGACGGCTTCAGCAACACTGGCATGTGCCCATAACGCTGCACCAGCCCCTCGTAACCGTAGCGGAAGCCATACACCCGCGAGATCCCATAGCGGAAAAAGCAATGATTCACCAGCCCCCGGATGATGTCATTCAGCCCCGGGCAGAGCCCTCCGCAGGTCACGATCCCCACCGTCGTCCGCGCTGGCTCGAAGAACAGCGCCTCCCGCGCCCCCGCCTCTTCAAAAGATGGCGGATCCCCGTCAGACGGCCCCGACACCAAGTGACTGTGAAATAAAATCCGGCAGTCATCCGTCTTGAACGGCACCTCCGAACCACCGATCCGATGCAGGGGAGAACGGTGCAGACAGGGACCGAGAGAGGCGATGCGAGTGTCCAAAGGCAGTGGCAGCATGAGGTGAGGAGA
>JBIIUD010000211.1:0-5587 GCA_044340175.1 Verrucomicrobiaceae bacterium | reverse complement strand
TTACTTTTACCCAAAGGATAACACACCCGGTTGCACCAAGCAGGCGTGCGCTCTGCGCGATGGCTGGGCAGAACTCACCTCCAAAGCTCGGGTCTTTGGCGTGAGCATCGACTCCGCGAGCAGTCACGCTAAGTTCATCAAAAAGTTCGACCTGCCTTTCCCTCTCCTTGTGGATGAAGATCACGCCATCGCCGAGGCTTATGGCGTCTGGGTAGAAAAATCCATGTATGGCAAAACCTACTTTGGCACGGAGCGCAGCACGTTCATCATTGCTCCAGACGGCAAACTCAAAGCGGTGCTGCCAAAGGTGAAACCGGAACAGCACCTGGAGCAGGTGCTCGCCGCGCTATGAGGTGTGAACCATAAAAAAGGGCGGAGTCACCTCCGCCCTTTTTTTGAATCATGTCTTGTCAGTTAGTCACCCGTTTGTTGGCGGCCTGCCCCCACGACTTCCTTCACGGAGGCCATAGCATAATCGCGGTTCAGTTTTGTGATCCAGCGAACGCTGATTTCCTTCGGACAGGCGGCCTCGCACTCGTACTGATTGGTGCAGTTACCAAAACCTTCTTTGTCCATTTGGCGGACCATGGATAGAGTGCGGCGATCTTTCTCGGCTTGCCCCTGAGGCAGCGTGTTGAGTTGACCCGCCTTTGCCGACACGAACAGCATGGCACTCGCGTTTTTACAGGAGGCCACGCAGGCACCGCAACCAATGCAGGCCGCTGCATCCATCGCGGCATCGGCCACGTCTTTTCCAATAGGAATCTCATTGGCTTCAGGCGCAGCACCCGTGCGCACACTGACGTAGCCGCCAGCCCTCATCACGCGGTCAAAGGCAGAGCGATCCACCATCAAATCCTTGATCACAGGGAAAGCACGGGCGCGGAACGGTTCGACCCAGATCGTGTCGCCTGTGCGGAACTTGCGCATGTGCAGTTGGCAGGTGGTCGTAGCACGCTCAGGACCGTGCGCCAGGCCATTGATCGTCATGGAGCACATGCCACAGATGCCTTCGCGGCAGTCGTGGTCAAAGGCAACAGGATCCTGACCCTGCGCAATGAGTCGCTCATTCACGATGTCCATCATCTCCAGGAAGGAGGCATGATCCGGAATGTCAGGCGCGGTGATGTCCTGAAAATGTCCAGGCTGAGAGCCTGTTTGACGCCAAACTTTGAGGTGGAGGTTCAGAAGGGCCATAAGAGAATTATTTGTAGCTGCGCACGCTCAGATGCACTTCTTCAAAGTTGAGGTGCTCCTTGTGCAGAATGGGTTTGGAAAGGTCACCGCTGTATTCATAGGCGGAAACGTAGCAGTAGTTGTCATCATCGCGTTTGGCCTCACCATCGGAGAACTGGTGCTCTTCCCGGAAGTGACCTCCGCAGCTCTCTTCACGATCAAGGGCATCACGGCAAAGCAACTCCGCAAATTCCATGAAGTCAGCCACGCGCCCCGCCTTCTCCAATTCAGGATTGGCCGCAGCACCAGAGCCAGGAACAATAACATTCTCCCAGAACTCAGAGCGAATCTCTGGAATCCGACGCAGCGCTTCCTCCAAACCATCGCGATTCCGCGCCATGCCACACTTGTCCCAAACCAAAAGACCGAGTTCGCGGTGGAAGCTATCGACAGTGCGTTTGCCTTTGGCCGCTAGCAATTTTTGAATGCGCCCATTAGCATCCTCCAAAGCCTGTTTGAACGCCGGGTGGTCGGTCGTGACAGCGCCTGGTTTTTGGGTGACTAGGTAGTTAGCGACCGTTGTTGGGATCACAAAATAACCATCAGCAAGACCTTGCATGAGGGCACTGGCCCCCAGTCGATTGGCCCCGTGGTCGGAGAAGTTCGCCTCACCCAGCACATGCAGACCGGAGAGATTGCTCATCAAATTGTAATCCACCCAGAGACCGCCCATGGTATAGTGAACGGCCGGATAAATACGCATCGGCTGCTTGTAAGCACTTTCACCTGTGATGCGCTCATACATGTCAAAAAGGTTGCCGTAGCGCTCTTTGATCACGTTCTCACCAAAGTCCTTGATCGCCTCACTGAAGTCCAAGTAAACACCACGGCCACCAGGCCCCACACCAAGACCACTATCACAGACTTCCTTGGCCGCCCTCGATGAAATATCACGCGGGGCTAAGTTGCCAAAACTGGGGTACTTCCGTTCCAAAAAGTAATCCCGATCGGCTTCTGGAATTTGGGAGGCCGGCTTGCCACAGTCCTCAGCCTTTTTCGGCACCCAAACGCGTCCATCATTGCGCAGAGACTCTGACATGAGAGTCAGCTTGCTCTGGTAATCGCCGCTAACAGGAATGCAGGTCGGGTGAATCTGAGTGTAACAAGGATTCGCAAAGGTTGCTCCCCGACGATGCGCCCGCCACGTCGCGGTCACGTTGCAACCCATGGCGTTGGTCGAAAGATAAAAAACATTGCCGTAGCCGCCGGTGCAAAGCAAAACCGTGTCCGCTGCGTGAGCCTCGACCTTGCCTGTCACGAGGTTGCGTGTGATGATGCCTTTGGCCTCGCCATCCGCCACCACCACGTCCAACATTTCCGTGCGGGTGTGCATTTCCACCCCACCGCGTGCAATCTCTTTGGACAAAGCCGAATAGGCACCAAGCAGCAACTGCTGACCTGTTTGCCCGCGTGCATAGAACGTCCGTGAGACCTGCGCGCCACCGAACGAGCGATTGGACAAACCGCCACCGTACTCACGAGCGAACGGAACGCCCTGAGCTACGCATTGGTCGATGATATTGACACTGACTTCAGCCAGACGGTGCACGTTGGCTTCGCGCGCCCGAAAGTCACCGCCTTTGATCGTGTCATAAAAAAGACGGTGGACCGAGTCACCATCGTTTTGGTAATTCTTTGCGGCATTGATCCCGCCCTGGGCGGCAATGGAGTGCGCCCGGCGCGGGCTGTCCTGAAAGCAAAAGCACTTCACTTTGTAGCCCAGCTCAGAGAGAGACGCTGCTGCCGACGCCCCAGCCAATCCGCTACCGACAACGATGATCGTGTATTTGCGTTTGTTTTTGGGATTGATCAGCTTCGAGTCCTGCTTGTGGCGGGACCACTTTTCAGCCATCGGACCGGAGGGAATCTTGGAGTCGAGCGTCATGGGAACAAAAAGGGATAACAGTTCAGATCAACAGTCGGGCGGTAACAAGTTTCAACGACCGTAGCCAAACAGCCAAATCGCAACGGGGATGGAACAATTGCCGATGAGGATCAGCAAAGCAAAAGCCTGCCCGGCCTTCTGAAAGAGTGGCCACGTCTTGTTGGTGACCAAGCCCAAGGTTTGAAACAGGCTGGAGAAACCGTGGCTCAAGTGATTGCAGAGCAACACCACCGCAATGATGTAGAATACCGAGGCCGGCGCCCAAGAGAAGCCGTCAATAACCATCTTGTAAACGTTGTGCACCTTTTCGCCATGCAACATGGTCTGGTACAACTCAGGGTTACCGAACTCGTTGCCAACCCTCAGGGTGAAGTGCAGCAGGTGATAAATGATGAAGGCCAAAATCGTCAGCCCGCTGTAAATCATGATCCGCGAAGCCGATGTGGCCACTTGAGTCGCTTCTTTGCCATAGGCGCTCTCGCGTGCCGCACGGTTTTGTTTCGTCAGTTGAATGGTGGCGACAATGTGAATGACAACCGCAGCCAGCAAACCCAGTCGTGCAACCCAGATCAGGCCACCGTGACCCATTGTTTGGAGCATGTGACCGTATTCATTGATGGCATCTGGACCTGCAAAGATCAGCAGATTTCCAATCATATGCCCCAACACGAACCCCACCAGAGCCAACCCGGTGACGGCGACGAGAAGTTTTTTGCCAATGGATGAAGCGTAGAAGCGGGAAAGGGGGTCGAGAAAGCTGCTCATGAGATTGAGAATTCCATCTTGTAACTACGGCATCAAAAGGCAAGCAAGTAGCGGCAAAAATTAACTTTCTCGAAAAAAAATGCCCCAACGCGATCTCGACCTCGCAGCGAGTCACCCCAGGCTCGCGTCGCCCCGTGCCAGCAGCTCTGAAAAAATTAAGTTGCATCTTACCCTGGTGCCCCGCACACTTGGGCTGTTCCAAGTTCTCTCAACTTGGTGAACACTTGGTGATGAAACGGGCCGCTCAAGGCAACCTGTCCCAAACCCTCTGAAGCCTCCCCTGCTCTCTTGCTGGTGACTTTAGTTGGCGCGGTCCCTCTCACACCGCAGCGACGCTGCCCTCCCGTCTTTCCCCACATCCATTTCATTTTTCGCCACCTTGACGCACTCCTGCGTTCTCGGTTGTCATTCCCCCACCCAATCGTCCATGGCAGGCCACAACAAATGGTCCAAAATCAAGCGCATCAAGGCAGTCGTAGACTCCAAACGTGGTGCCGTCTTTAGCAAGTACTCCAAGGAAATCACCATTGCGACAAAGCTCGGCGGTGCCAATGCGGACATGAACCCGCGTCTCCGCTCCGCCATCCTCGCAGCCAAGGCGGCCAACATGCCCAACGACAACATTGACCGCGCCATCAAAAAAGGCAGCGGTGAACTTGAGGGCGCCATCCCTGACGAAGCTCTCTATGAAGCCTACGGCCCGGCTGGCACTGCTTTTCTCATCGAAGTCGTCACCGACAACCGCAACCGCGCCGCCGCTGATCTGCGCACCCTGCTCAACAAAAACCACGGCACGTTTGCCGATGCCGGCAGCGTCTCTTATCAGTTCAATCGCAAGGGCGAGATCCGAATTCCTGAATCTGCATTCGACGAAGACACCGCCACCGAACTGGCACTCGAAAGCGGCGCGGATGATGTCACTTCAGATGGCCAGGATTGGGTCTTTTACACGGCCGTCGAGCACCTCTTCACCGTCGGTAGCGCGCTCAAAGAAAAAGGCCACGAACCTCGCGGCCAAGCCCTGGTTTACGTGGCTGAAAACACCCTTCTCCTCAGTGACCTCGATATCGCCAAACAAGTCGTCCACCTCCATGAGGTGCTCAGCGACTACGACGATACCCAAAACGTCTATTCCAATTTCGACATCTCCGACGACATCGCCGACAGCCTTGGCTAACCCCTTTTCAAAACCCGCATGAGCGAAGAATCCCACACCACCTTTCCGGAGCCAGCCGCCGCCAAACCCAAACGTGCCCCGGCCAAAAAAGCCATCAAGGCCAAAGCCGAGGTGCCAGCGCCGCCACTAGCGCCCAAGAAGGTCACCGCGAAGAAAGCTGCTACCAAAAAAGTGGCTCCAGCACCCGCTGCCGAACTGCCTGCGCCCACAAAACCCGCTCGCAAACCCAAGGCGGCACCAGCTGTATCTGCTTCACCGACCGTCTCGCAACCCGAACTTCCTCTGCTAGCAACTCCTGTCGCAACCACCCGCCCTCGTCGGCCCGCCGTGAAGCGTGCTAAACCCAGCCCCGTCGAGGCTGCGGTCGCTTCCGCTCCAGTCGTCACCCCCGCCCCAGTCGCCCGCACTGAGCCTGCGCCTCCTGCGGTGGCACCGGATTCAACACCGCCAAAAACGACATCCGATGCGCCGCCCCGTGAACAAGGTCGTGGCGAGCGTGACTTCAGAGACCGTCGGGATGGCCG
>JBIIUD010000004.1:0-20663 GCA_044340175.1 Verrucomicrobiaceae bacterium | reverse complement strand
GGACAACTGGAATTCGGCTCCCCTGTCCTCCCGAAAACCCCTGAAGCCATCGCGCTCCACCACATTGATAACATCGACGCCAAACTTGAAATGTTTCGGCGCGGTTACCAGACCGCCAAAGAGATTGCACCCCATATCTTTGATCGCTTCCGCCCTTGGCCCACCCGCATCGTAGCCCCTCTCAAAGCCATCCCTCCAGCCCCCTCGACTTCCAGCACCGACCCATCAGAAGCGACTACGTCACCGCCAGACCCAACCGATTAACACAGGAACCAAAGTTCGAGGCACTTCAGAGGTGCAGCAGCTTGGTTACTCAAGGCGTTCCTGACCGCTGCGGCTCCATCCTTGACGATGCCGCCCAATGAGTTCGCAACTTTGAGCATTCCATGCGCCAGCCTATAAGCTACCGCCACTTTCGCTTTTCGGGCGCTACATCCGCTCCTCGCCTGTGCAGTGCCATCCTCAAAAAAAAACTTCGCCCTCCTAAGGTCCTGGGCTTCTGTTCCATCCGAAAAGGTGTCCTGCCACCCTTCCAAATGTTAAACACAAACCCAGGCCCTGTCGAAGAGCGAAGTTTACCATCAACTTAAGCTCCCCCCTTCAAACCGGGAAGAAGGGAACTATTCAACTAACACTGGCAAACCCATGCGAGGTAAACCAATGAAACTCTTGCTTGCTCCACCTCTTAGAAGTTGAAGCCCACGGCCATCTTCCAGAAGGTATCGCTGGTGCCTTCAACTTCCCAACCACCGGAGAACCGAACAAAAATGCCCGTGTCTTGGTTGCGGAACTGAAGGTATGGACCCACCCAGGAATAGATCGTGGAGGCCGTCAAATCCGCTCCGCCCAGCAGCGATTCGTGGTGAACACCCACCGAGACGAGTTGGTTAACCTTGTAACCCACGTTGACCCAGTAGTGCAGGAACTCCAGCTGCGTTGCACCAACCGGCGCTTCATCACGCAATGGCAGGTAGAACCCGGAGTAGAGTTGACCTTCCCATTTGTCCGAGTTGAGGTTCACCGTCAAATTAGGAACGTAACCATCACCAAGCACACCTTCAGGTGAAACCGCGCCACTCGACAGCAAGTTGCCACCCAGGAAACCAATTTGCGGGTTGATCGAAAGCCATGGCGTCGGGTTGTAAGCTACCCCAACACCAAACTCCGTCCATTCTCCCCAAGAACCACCCAAACGGCCACCGTTCCAGAAAATACCATAGGTCGTGAAGGCCCAGGTATCAGACACCGTATACGAACCCGCAAACGTCGGATAGAAACCGAAGAAGCTGTCCGAGTTGATCGCCACCCCCAATGAGAAGGGATTGCTCTCCTCAGTCGGTGGTGGGGTCGTTGTCGCCGCAGTGGCCACACCCGCTTCAAGACGAGGCGTGCCAAAGGTTGCTAGCGCCAGAAACAGCGCACATTTGATTGATAGTTTTTTGCTCATGTTGGATTCAGTATTTGTTGGTTTCACCTACTTGTTGAATTCGGCGATCTGAATTTTCATTTAGCAGTTAGTAAGCCAAGATTTGGCACGACCGCCATTTTTTATATCACTTTGTAATTATCAAAGGAATTTTACTTGAAAGCTAATCATCAAAATCGCCACCACCCAAGCCATCAGGGGCACTTTCTAATTCACTAATACCTCTTCTTTATTATCTAATTCATCACCAAATCACACTCAGAAAGCCCGTATTAGCGATAGACTTTTGCGTTTTCTTATCATTTTTTAATTTTCGGTTAACCTCTATCACCTAACATAGTCATCCATTTTTTCGAATTCTTGTTCATGTCCGAAGTGCTTTTAAACTTTTTTAAAACCTTTCACTCCGTCGCAAAGCCCGCAAAAATCTACCTTTGGAGTCACGCCACAAGTCTTCGCAGGCCATCCAGGTCATGTCCCAGGCGGATCAACCGGCGGCACCTCCGCCACTTCCCCCCCCAGCAACGGCTTCATCCAACCGGCATCAGCCCACCCAGCCTCTTTACCAACACCATTTCCACGTCATGGTCTAGCTTGTAGGCGCAACCGTAACTCACTTGCCCCCCATCAGCCCTCCCATGTCCCCCTTCCGCCTCAATACCGAATACTCCCCCCAGGGTGACCAAGGCCAGGCCATCGCCAAATTGGTCAAATCCATCCGCGCCGGCAACCGCCACCAGACCCTCCTCGGCGTCACCGGCTCCGGCAAAACCTTCACCATGGCCAACGTCATCGAGCAGATCGGCAAACCGACGCTCATCATGAGCCATAACAAAACCTTGGCGGCCCAGCTCTACTCCGAATTTAAAAACTTCTTCCCCGAAAACGCCGTCGAATACTTCGTCTCCTATTTCGACTACTACCAGCCCGAAGCCTACATCCCCCGCACTGATACCTACATCGAGAAGGACTCCAGCATCAATGACGAGATCGAGCGGCTCCGCCTCTCCTCCATGGGCGGCCTGCTCAGCCGGGAGGACGTCATCGTCATCGCCTCCGTCTCCTGCATCTATGGCCTCGGCTCTCCCGAAGACTACGAAGGCATGATGCTTCCCTTCAAAGTCGGCGGCCAGATCTCCCGCGAACTCTTCCTCACCAAGCTCGTGGACATGCTCTACGAGCGCAATGACATCGTCCTCAAGCGCGGCTCCTTTCGCGCCCGGGGCGACGTCGTCGAGATCGTCCCCGCTTACCTCGACTCCGAAGCCATCCGCATCGAGTTCTTTGGCGATGAAATCGACCGCATCTCTGTCATCGACGTCCTCACCGGCACCGTCACTCTCAAGCTGCCCCACTACACCCTCTACCCCGCCAAACAGTTCGTCACCCCAGCCGACAAACTCCGCCGCGCCATCGTCGCCATCCGCGAGGAACTGACTGAGCGTGTCGCCCACTTCGAAAAGGAGGGCAAACTGCTCGAAGCCCAACGCATCAAAATGCGCACCGAATACGACATCGAGATGATGCAGGAAATGGGCTTCTGCCAGGGCATCGAAAACTACTCCCGCCACCTCACCAGTCGTGTCCCCGGAGCCACCCCTGGCACTCTCCTCGATTTCTTCCCCGACGACTTCCTCCTCTTCCTCGACGAAAGCCACGCCACCGTCCCTCAGATCGGCGGCATGTATGAAGGCGACCGCTCCCGCAAAACCGTCCTCGTCGAACACGGCTTCCGCCTCCCCAGCGCCCTCGACAACCGACCCCTCAAGTTCAACGAATTCATGGCCACCGTGCCACAGGTCCTTTACGTCAGCGCCACCCCCGCCCGCTTCGAAATCGAGAACTCCGTCGTCGGTAACACCGACTACATCCCCCATCAGCGCGACCGCATCGGGGATCCCGAGACCACTCCCGCCCTCCTCCCCCGCGTCTCTGGCAGCAAACAACCCATCGAAGCCTTCGACGTCACCACCCCTGGCAAAGCCCTCATCGTCGAGCAAATCATCCGCCCCACTGGTCTGCTCGACCCCATCATCACCATCAAACCCCTCAAGGGCCAGATCGACGAAACCATCGAACTCTGCCGCCAGCGCATCGAGCGCGGCGAGCGCGTGCTCGTTACCACCCTCACCAAACGCACCTCCGAAGACCTCACCGATTACCTCCGCGACATCGGCCTCAAAGTCCGCTACCTCCACAGCGACATCGACGCCATTGAGCGTGTCGAGATCCTCCGCTCCCTGCGCAAGGGCGACTGCGACGTCCTCGTGGGCATCAACCTCCTCCGCGAAGGTCTCGACCTCCCCGAGGTCTCCCTCGTCTGCATTCTCGACGCTGACAAAGAAGGTTTCCTCCGCAGCGAGACCTCCCTCATTCAAACCTCCGGCCGTGCCGCCCGTCACGTCGCCGGTGAAGTCGTCCTCTTCGCCGATCAACAAACCAAAAGCATCCAGGCCCTACTCGGCATCAGCGGTTATCGCCGTCAGGTCCAGATTGACCACAACAAGAAACACGGCATCACCCCCACCACCACCAAGCGCGCCATTCAGGAATCGCTGCAAATGTTCAACAAAGCCCGGGAGGTGGAAGAAGGCATCGTCCGCGAAGACGGCTCCGAATACGCCGTCACCGAAGTCATCCGCGAACTCGAAGGCGAGATGGCCGACGCCGCCTCCAAGCTCGACTTTGAACGCGCCGCCCTCCTGCGTGACCAGATCAACGAACTCAAAAAACAGGCCGGCCTTAGTACCGACGCCAGCACTCCTTTCAAAGGCAAACGCAAACCCGTCACCTACCCCAAAGGCACCGGCAAGCGCAAGAAATAGGCCGCCAAAGCACCAAGCCTCACAAGATCGTCACCTGCACACTGCTCTCAATGATCCCCGTGGCGATTGCATGCCGTGTCAGCCCTGCCGTATCGTGGATGTTCAGCTTCTCCATCAGACTTTGACGGTGCTTTTCCACCGTCTTGATGCTGATGCCCAGTTCTTGGGCGGTCTCCTTGTTCGCCTTACCCTCAGCCACCAGTTGCAGCACCTCCACCTCCCGGGAGGACAGTCGCGTTGACTTGCTGTCATGCCGCAAATCTCCTCGGGCATACGCTTTGTTTTGGTGATGCTTGAGTCGCTTAGCCACGGTTGGACTGAAACAGGTTTTGCCAGCATTCACCTTCCGGATCGCCTCCGGCAGCACATGCGCGGCTGACTGCTTGATCACATAACCCACCGCACCGATCGCAGACACCAGCGCCACATAGGCATCATCACTGTGCGCGGATAGAATCAGCACCTTTGTCTCCGGTTGCGCCTCCAAAATCTGCCTCGTCGCCTCCATCCCATTGAGCAACGGCATGGCAATATCCATCACCACCACATCTGGGTGCAACCGCTCACAGAGTTCCACCGCCTCACGTCCATTGCCCGCCTCTCCCACCACTTGCAAGTCCTCTTCATACTTGAGCAATGCGCACAAACCCTCGCGCACAATGAGGTGATCTTCCGCCAGCAGCACAGTGATTGGTTTCATAAAACTTTGGGGCTGAGTTTTCCACGGCTTAGCTTCTTGGGTTGACGTGTGCGCTGGGGTATTCGAATCCGAAGCATCGTCCCCTTACCCGGAGCGGACTCGACGGAAAAGCGTCCACCGACCATTTCCACCCGCTCCCTCATGCCTAGCAATCCCAACCGCTTTCCTCCTCTGCCCATGCCTGCGTCATCAATGACAAAGCCGCAGCCATTATCACTGATTTCAAGGCAGACCGTATTCTCCTCCTCATGAAGCCGCACCTTCACCTCGCTTGCTTGCGAGTGCTTACTGGTGTTCACCAGGGCCTCCTGCACCACGCGGTAGAGGACCGTTCTCGTCTCGCTACGCAGTTTCTCCAGACCCGCATAGGCTGTCAGAGACACGCGGATGCCACTCTGCTCCATGAAATTTTCAAAATACGACTTCAAGGCCGGAATCAGCCCCAAGTCATCCAGTAGTGTTGGCCGCAAATCGCGCGCAAATCGGTGCACCACCTCCACCGACTTCTCCACTAGGCGCTGGGTCGCCGTGATCTTCTTTTGCAGATCGCGCGCCCCCTTCGTCGTTTGCGACTTGAGCGCCGCCAGTCGCAAATTGATGCCCGTCAGCGTTTGTGCAATCACATCATGCAAATCCCGACTGATGCGCCGCCGTTCCTCTTCTTGTGCCGCGATCAACCGACGCGACAAATGCCGCAGATCCTCCTGCATCTGGCGTGACTTCTTCAGCAATTGGCTCGTCGTCAACTCACTGATTCGCAGCGAATCCTCCACCCCACGACGCCGGGCGATCTCTCCCTTCAACTCCTCATTCGAGTTTGCCAGAGCCAAGGTCCGCTCCGTCAGCGTCTCCAGCATCACTTTCAAATGCTGATTTGCCTCCAAGGCTCCCCGGTGCGTGCCTTCCACAGCTATCGCCGCCTCAGCGAAAAACGCGACACCTAGCCGGACCATTCCTCTACCAGAACGCAGCGTCTTGCCGATGACCTTCATCTGGAGCAACGCCTCTTCGTGCATCTTGGCCAGATCCAAGGTCTCCAGTCCCAGATTCACTGCACGCTCCCCCAACTTGCGCGCTATCCCCAGATCAAACGCCGCCCCCTCTGCCAAGCACTTCCGCAGCGCTGATCTGTAGTTCTGTGAAAGCCGGGTTAATTTAAGCTTCATGCTGAGTTCCGAACTCCCGGTTAAAATGATGGATCGTCTTGACGGACTGCTTCACTAACCGACTGGCCGTCGCAATCTCCTGCGTCAAACCCGCCTCATTGATGAAAGCCTCCTTCTTTAATGCCAGCAGCCTGACATGGATTGCCAGTAGAGTCACGGCTATTTCCTCATGCAAACGCACACTCATCGTCATCCGCTTCGTTTCATGCGTGTCGAAAAGCTTCTGCGTCACCGCCTTCAGTTCCCCTTCTAGCACGCGGGACTGCTTCAATAAGCGCTCTGATTTCTCCCGACTGGTCTTCAAAAAACCGTCTGCTACCTTGCGCTTGGCAATGCCTACCTTGAGTTTACGTCCCGCTTCCACCAATTCTATGGATCGCTTCTTTAGCTCGCCTTTCACCTTCAGGATCCCTGTCTCCACTCTCATGACACCTGGGTGCGTTTGTTCGATCGGGAGCAGCACCGCGTTAAAAAACACTGCGGCACGCCCCACCAGACGCGTCTTTCCCTCCGCATCACCATCACCCGGTAGGAGTTCAGCCAAGGCTTCTTCGTGAAGCCTCGCCAAATCGAGCGTGCCTAGTCCCAGCACTGCCGCTTGCGCCCCTAGCTCCAAAGCCCGCTCCGCCGCCTCTTCGGTTGAAACCGCCATGACCGCCTCATGCAGCGCACTAAAATAACGTACGCTCCACCTCTTCAAGGAATTGGCTTGAGTAATCATGATGCGGTAGGGAGCAGGCGAATCCCCATTCAAAGCCGCGTTGATCGCCCCGCCAGCATCATGGCAGCACCGACCAAAATTGCCATTCCCACCGACGTGAATGGATTCGCACCAATCCAACGCCCCGTCTGCTGGCAGAGTCGGCTCAAGCTTTCTTGCGCTTGGTTGGCGTCCTCTGTTAAGACGGTCCTCGCTTGGTTAGCACCACTCTGCAGGGCGGTCTTGGCGTCCTGGATCAGATCCTTTGCGGGATCGATAAGGTGTTCATGGGCTAGCTTGCTGGCATCTTGGCCGAGTTCGTGAAGGGTATTGCTCATAGCTTTAGCCTTCGCCCACTCCCAACGCTCCCACCATGGGGTCTTCACCCCATCGCTTTCAATCAGCATCCGTGGATGATGGTGGCGTTGTTAGGCCACCCGTACATTGGCGCGGCCCCAAGACTTCAAAAAACTCCCGTCACTGCACGCGATGAATGACCTTACCCCATGTCTCAACTGCGCCCTGCGCTGCCAGCTTTACAATACCTCAATGTGCGTGAGCAATCTCGTCATGCTGACCGACGAACACGCTCCGATCACCCTCGGACTCCACGTCGGCCTCACTCATATTTATGCTGCCGAAGGCCTGCCCCCCTGCGTCCGCGGTTCGGTCGGATCGGCACATTGGTCCATCCTGCCCCATCCCGAAAACCCACACAGTGGAGCCGTTCCGATGGACATCGCCACTTGAGTTCCGGCTTCCTCATTCAGCAGCACCGGCCCGCTTGGCTGGCCACGCAAACGCCCCCATGCCAAAGCAGGGTTTCACCCCATGGAACGATTCACCTGTTTCGACCACCCTGATTGCGTCAAGAACGGCCTGCTTCACTCCTGCTGCTTTCAGCACTGGGAACGAGGCGATCTAACTCCCTGGCAAACACAAAACCACGACAACGATATCATGAAACACATCACCACCCGCAGCCTTATGGTCGCTCTCCTTAGCTTGACCTCCACAGGTCTTCTCTTCTCCGCCGACACCTCAACCGCCTCACTGGGTAAAGCTGACCAAACCTTCGTCGCAGATGCCGCCCTCTCCGGGAAGGCTGAGGTGCAGGTCTCCGAACTTGCCCTGAAAAAGGCTGAGGGCACCGAAGTCAAAGCCATTGCCGCCATGATCGTCAAAGATCACCAGGCAGTGAACACTCAGATCAAAGACCTCGCCAAAGCCAAGGGCCTTTCCTTGACCTCAGCAGGTAACCCTGAGGCTGACAAAGTCGTCGCCACTTTGGAGAAAGACCAAACCGGCGCTGCCTTCGACCGCGCTTACCTCACCCAGGTGCAGAAAAGCCACACGGCCTCCATCGCCACCTTCACGGACGCCGCTCGCGACTCCAAGGATAGTGACGTCAAGACCTGGGCAGGATTGACCGTCGTCGCCCTGCAAAGTCACCTTGACCGCATTAATACCGCCATCGCGGCCCTGTGATCGGCCCTTAACAGCCTGATGTTAGGAAGCGGTGATGCCCCCAAAGGTGTCACCGCTTTTTTCATCTCTCTGCCCGTGCCCCGCGTCAGGTGGGGTTACACCCCATGGATTTCTGCCCCCTCAATGAGTCAACTTAAAGCACATGAATACCCCCTCCTGCCCTACCGCCCCCTGCTTTTCCTTGAGCCGACTGCTTGGAGACTTAAAAGACTTCGCCCGACGCGAACCCATTCAGGCCGTGGCCATGGCAGTGGGAGCCGGACTGCTCATCAACCTTCTACCAAAGCGCGCGGTTGTTAGCACCGCCACCACACTCGGCAGCGCCCTGCTTCACCCTGCCCTGCTCACTCTCGGTCTTACCAAGGCCCTGGAACTCTGCTGCCGGACCAATACCTGCCTCATCACTCCAGAGGGCACTAGCCTCCCGCTCTCAGACAGTTCGCGCCCCTCCCAATGGATCAAACCCTGAACGCACTCACTACCCCAACTAACCCAGCCTCCATCCCATGAAAACCCACACCTTGCCCCTCTGCCTCTTACTCATCGCCGCCGCATTGCTTAGCACCGGTTGCCGCACCTTTCGCGGCCTCGGTCAGGACGTCCAACACGCCGGTAACCACATCGAGCGCGCCGCCAACCATTAACCTCAACCCTCCACCACCATGTTATACACCATCGCCCTTATCCTCGTCGTCCTCTGGCTGCTCGGACTCGTCAGCAGCTACACCCTCGGCGGCTTCATTCACATCCTGCTCGTCATCGCTGTCATCATCCTCCTCGTCCGCCTCATTCAGGGCCGCCGCATTCTCTAGCGCCTAACACATCGTCTCCATGAAAATTTTTCTACCCATTCTCGCCACCGTGACCTTGCTCACTTCGGGTCTGTCTCACGGGCAATCCGGTAGCGCTGTCTCACTGGATTTCTTCTATGAGAACCTTGACCCCTATGGCGACTGGCGGGAAGTCGGGGACTACGGCTACTGCTGGCAGCCACGCAACGTCAACTCCGACTGGAGCCCCTACAGTGATGGCCGTTGGCTCTACTCCGATGTCGGCTGGACCTGGGACTCAGATGAGCCCTACGGCTGGGCCGTCTATCACTATGGCCGCTGGGCCAACGTCGCCTCCATCGGCTGGATCTGGGTGCCCGGCACCGAGTGGGGCCCCGGCTGGGTCTCCTGGCGGCAAAATGATCGCTACGTCGGTTGGGCTCCCCTTCCACCCGAGGCACGCTTCAGCGTCAGCATCGGCTTCAGCAGCTGGGTGGACAACTACTACGGCATCGGCCCCGGCCACTACCGCTTCGTGGAAAATCGTAACTTCGGCTCCCGCCGCCTCGGCTCCGTTTTCATCGACCAAAGCCAGAACTACAACATCATCAACCAGACCACCAACATCACCAACATCCGCTACGAGAACAACACCATCCGTAACGACGGCCCCCGCTACGACCAACTCTCCAGGATGAGCGCCGAGCCCCTCCGCCAATACAAACTCCAGCGCCGCCAGGACTACGATCCGGATTCCCGCCGCCCCGCCGCCGATCACTTCCGCTCCCGCCATGACAACGATTCCCTCAGCGTCTTTGCCCCACCCATGGACGCGCACCACCCCTCCTCCGGCCCCGGTCGGCACGCCGAAAAAGTGGCCGACGCACGCATCAACCACGGCTGGGACCGCGCCGGTTCCCCAGACGAGATCGCCGCACTGCGCCGCCAGATGAAAGGCAGCGTGGACGCCCCCAAAGACCTCCCACCAAAACCCCGCTTTGATCGTGATACCGACCGCCCCGGCAACCCGGCATCACGCCCCAACGCCGACCGTCCTCCCAAAGGCCAACCCAACAAACCCACTCCGCGCGTTCAAGACACCCCACCCACAGGCCGCCCCGACATGAAAAAGCCTGAGGTCCGCAAACCGGAGTCCCCCAAACCCGAAACCCGCCGTCCAGACGCCCCGCGTCCTGAGACGAAAAAGCCCGAAACACGCAAACCCCAACCGCCCAAACCCGAAACCCGTCGCCCAGACGCCCCGCGTCCCGAGACGAAAAAGCCCGAGGCACGCAAACCCGAACCGCCCAGGCCAGAAAGCCGCCGTCCAGACGCCCCGCGTCCCGAGACGAAAAAGCCCGAAACACGCAAACCCCAACCGCCCAAACCCGAAACCCGCCGTCCAGACGCCCCACGTCCCGACACGAAAAAGCCCGAGGCACGCAAACCTCAACCGCCCAAACCCGAAACCCGCCGCCCAGACGCCCCACGTCCCGAGACGAAAAAGCCCGAGGCACGCAAACCTCAACCGCCCAAGCCAGAAAGCCGCCGCCCAGACCCCAAGAAGCCAGAATCACGCCCAGCGCCTCCCAAGCGCGAGCAACCCCAGGCCAAGACACCGCCCCAGCGGAAACCCGAAGCCTCTCGGCCCGCCCCCGCGAAACCCCAACGCAACAAAGGCGACGAAAACAAACCGGATAAAAAGAACAAGTCAGACGCCAAGTCCAAATGATCCGAAACCCCGCATGACAGCCCCTCGGTGCCGCCGATCCCGTCATCCACCCTCCTTTTATGCAGCGCTCTCTCACCAACATCGCGATCGCCTCCCACTCTTCCTATGAATCCTAAACTCATCATCGGTCTCCTTCTTATCGTCGTCGGCCTTTTCATCCTCGTCGGTCAGGGCATCAGCTTCACCACCACGGAAAAAGCCATCGATCTCGGCCCCCTCCAAGTCACTGCCGAAAAGGAGCACCTCGTTCCTCCCGTCGTCGGCGTTATCGTCCTCGCTGGCGGCGCCCTCCTCCTCATCAGCGGCGGTCTCACCATGAAACGCTAACACCGACCCCACGCATGAAAATCACCTCAAACTTCGGCATGCTCCTGCTTGCTATCTACCTCATCCTCATTGGCGTGATGAGTCTCTTCGGGCTCAACCTCGCACAATTCAGCCTCCTCATTCCGATCGTCGCTCTCGCTTCAGGCGTGCTCATTTTGCTTGGCAGATAATGAGGCCTCAGCGTCCGACACGCCCCCCTCAAGCACGGATGGTTCGAAATCCCGCTTCACCATGTCCCGCCTCAATCCCCAGCCTTGACCCGCTTACCTTTCCCCTTCTTTCCGCCGGCCTTAGCTTTGGCGTTTACAGGATAAGGCTTTACCTGCGCGCGTTCCGCCCAGGCGTCCCATTGCGCTGCAAGCGTTTGCACCTCCTCAGGATGCTTGAGCGCAAGATCCTGGAGCTCGGTGCGATCCGACTTCATGTCATAAAGCTCCCACCGACCTTCGCGCCCCTTGCGCACTAATTTTCGGTCACCCAGACGAATGGCCGCATTGCCTTCATGTTCCCAATAGAGCGCCTCTCGCGAGATCGGATCGCCTCGGAAAGCCGCCACCAAACTTCGCCCCTCCATCGGCAGGATCGCTTTGCCATTCACTTCGGCCGGATAGATAGCGGCCCCCACTTCCACACAGGTCGCCATGATATCAATCAAATGCCCCGGCTGATGCCGCAGTTCGTTCTTGGCAGCGATCCCCTTTGGCCAATGGGCGATCAGCGGTGTGGCGATACCGCCTTCGTGATTGTAATGCTTGTACAACCGGAAGGGCGTGTTCTGAGGAAAAGCCCAGCTCTCACCGCAAAACCATGTGGAGTCTGCCTTTGTTGGATCTCCCTCCGTCCGACCGCGCGGTCCCGACTCTGCGTTGCCGCCGTTGTCACTCATGAACAGGATAAGCGAATTCTCGAACACACCCCGAGCCTTTAACCCCTCTACCAAATCCCCCACCGCTTTGTCCAGGCGATGCACCGTCGCCGCATACACCGCCATCAAATGATCAAAGCGATCCCGCTCGTCTTGCGGCACCTTGGCCCAGGGTTCCACGGTCTCGGGTCGTGGCGCCTTGGCCCACTTTTCATCAATGATCCCTAGCTCCTGCATCCGCGCATAGCGCCGATCACGCACCGCTCCCCAGCCGATCTGATACTTCCCGCGAAAGGCCTCTATCGCCTCCTTGGGTGCTTGCAGGGGGAAATGCGGCGCATTGTGGCACAGGTGCAGGTAAAACGGCTTTTTCACCGCCAGAGCTTCATCAACGAACTTCAATCCAAAGGTCGTCCAGAGATCCGTCGAATACCAATTCGCAGGCAAACGCGGATCATCGTTTTTGATCCCCTCTCCATTGAGAAACAACTGTGCTTTGGGCGACTCCGGATAAAAGAAACCGCCCGCTGCCGCATTGAGACTGCGGTCAAAACCCCGCCCCCACGGTGTCACCCCCAGGTTTTGCCCGACATGCCACTTACCAGTCATAGCGGTGAAATAACCCGCCGGTTTTAACACCTCAGCCATCGTCACGCACGCATCATTGAGCCGTCCCGCATAGCCCGGCACGCCTTTGTCCTCAGTCATATGACCCACACCCGCTTGGTGTGGATACAGCCCTGTCAGCAAGCTCGCCCGCGTCGGGCAGCAGCGGCCTGTGTTATAAAACTGCGTGAACCTCAGCCCTCCTGCTGCCAGCGCATCCAGATTCGGTGTCGGTATCTCCGAACCATAGCAACCAAGATCTGAAAAGCCCATATCATCCACCAAGATAACCACGATGTTAGGCTTTTCCTCGGCGTAAAGGCAGCCTGCCAACAGGGCAGCCGTCAGGAGTAAGCGAAAGCATTTCATAAAAGTGTCGTTACAACTTGGGTGGATTTGGCACGCTGCTCGCCGTGTATTCGGCCTCACTCAGCCAGCCGTTATCATCACGATCCCGCGCCTTAAACCAAGCCTCGGCCTGGGCAGGGTTCCGATTCGCCCCAAACTCTTTCCGGCTTAGCCTCCTATCTTGGTCGGTATCTAGTTCGCGAAACATCGCTGCTCGCTTCGGATCTCCCTTGCCTTCGAGGCCTTTCTTTTTCGGATCTCCCGCGATGGGCAGAGGCAGATAGTCAAAGTCCAGGATCATCTTCTTTTGCAAGGCCGTCTTCAGTGCCAGCGTCACCTCTTCCATGCCCTTCTGCCCATAGACATTCTTCAGTTCATGCGGATCGCTCTCCAGATCATAGAGTTCATAAACGGCACGCGGACTGGTGAACCACTGCGTCACAAACGCCGCCGCAAGTCGTCCTTCTTCCTGCGCTTTGACAATGTCTTTCCAGCCCGGATTGCCAGCACTATCCACCGGCGCATAACGCTGATGCGGCGTGACGTTGTAGATCAACTTGTGCTTAGCACTGCGCACACAGCGGCTGTAGTCCACACCTGAAGCAGGTGTGTTCAGATCATAGGTGGCACTGCCATGAGGTCCGCGTTCGGCAAACACATGCTGCCGCTCCTGCGCAAACACCTGCCCCTTCAGCAATGGCAAAAAACTCACCCCGCTGATGCGCGCTGGCACAGTCAGTCCAGCCGCTTCCAGACACGTCGGTGCAATGTCTTCTCCCGAGATCAGCACGCTCGAGTCTCCACCCGCCGGGATCACCCCCGGCCACCATGCCAGCAACGGCACATTCAACCCCGGATCATACAGCGAACCCTTTCCACTCGGAAACGCCATGCCATTGTCCCCCATGAAAATCACCAAGGTGTTCTCCAATCCCGCCCGCGCCTTCACCACTTCCATCACCCGCTGAAAAGCCCCATCGCAGTGCTCGATCTCACCTTCATACTTCGACAAATCTTCCCGCACGCCTGGCAAATCAGGCAGGAAGCCCGGCACCGCTAGCTTGGCCGCGTCAGGCGGCGAATCACCGCTATCCCAGGGGTGATGCGGATCACTGAAATTCACCCACAAGAAAAAGGGAGCGTCTTTCGGCTTCTGATCAAAGAACTCGCTCATCTTGGCCACCACGTTGTCCTGTCCAGACGCATCTACAAAATCAAAGCGCTCATGAAAGGTGCGTAGGCCGTGCGCCTCCAGCACTGCATCTGCACTCCCGCTACGGGACGATCCATCCAAGTGATAGCTGCGACCACAAACGCCGACGAAATAGCCCGCCTCCTTTTTCAGGGTCTCGGGAAACGTGATCTCGTCACGCGGCAGTGGCGATGAAAACCGGGTGATGCGACACGCCACGGCCGACCGTCCTGTCATGATCGCTGCTCGTGAGGGCACACACTGCGGTGCCCCTGTGAACATCCGCCGAAACATCATGCCCTCCGCCGCGAACGTATCGAGGTGGGGCGTCTTCATTTCCGCCCGCCCATAGCAACCCAGAAAGGGATAACTGTGATCATCCGACAGCACAATAACGATGTTAGGCTTGTCCGCAGCCGACAAAGCCAAGCTCATCCCCAGAACGAAAAGAAAAACCGCACGCATAACCGCGATAACGCTCACTTTACCTTCTTCTTCCCTTTGCCTTTCGCTTTCGCCGCTTCTACCCCCAATTCAGGCCCCTTATCCGCTGGCATTTTGTCGTTCCAAGCCCGCACCGCCGCCGTCATCCGCACCACCACCGCTGACTGCTGCGGCGCCAAATCACGCCGCTCTTCACGGTCGGTGTCCATGTCGTAAAGCTGCGCCGCGCTTCCGTCATAGTCACACAGCAGCTTCCAGTTCCCCTCCCGCATGGCGAGGTCAGGCAGGCGCTCAGGTTGGGCAGAGGACACGATCTTGCGATCCGGCGGTCGCCGCCAAAACAACGGTGTTGCTCTCGACCGATCACTCCGTCCCAGCAGCACATCCGCCATCGCCTCGCCGTCAAAATCCACCTCCGCAGGCGCTGCCACACCTGCGATCTCCAGCATCGATGGCACCAGATCAAACGCAGCCAGCACCGACGCGGCATTCGTCGTGCCCACCTTCAGCTTTTCCATCAGACCCGGCCCCCACACGATTAGAGGCGATCTTACACCGCCCTCATAAAGTGTCGCCTTCGAGCCCCGCAGTCCTCCTCCACTGCCCGCACCAGTCTCATGGCCATTGTCCGAACAGAGCAGCACTAGCGTGTTGCCCTTCAGTTCCGGCGTGTCTCGCAAAAAATCAAACAACCGTCCCAACTGCCGATCCATCGCCTTGAGCACCTCCAGGTAAAGGCCACGTTTGCCATCCGCCCATTGGTCCACAGGCGGCCACCACGGCCCATGCACATCGTCTGGCCACAGATTGATATAAAAAGGCCTCCCCGCCGCCGCAGCGCGCTTCATGAAGGGGATGGCCGCATTGACAAATCCTCCGGTGATCTCCGAACGCTGCATCCACACCACCGGTCCTCCTAAACGCTCCGCGTCCTCCCAAATCCGACCCGACTCAGTGTCTCCCGGTTTCAGCGTCAGCGGCAGCAACTTCGCTCCCACGCCCTCAAAGTTCGTCAATGACTCGTCAAAGCCGTACTCGCTTATGGCAGGCGCCTCCGCCACATCCCGCTGACCGCCGAGATGCCACTTCCCAAAGTGTCCCGTGGCATAACCCGCCCCTTGCAGTATCCGGGGAAGTGTCACAGCCTCCGGATCAAGCCACTGCGCAACTCCACGGCGTTCATTGTCCCCTCGATGATTCAAGAAGGACGTGATGCGCCACCGTTGCGGATACTGACCCGTGGTCAGCGCACAGCGCGAGGGCGAGCAGATCGGCGAGTTCACATAAAACTGCTCAAAACGGAGCCCCTCCGACGCCATCCGGTCGATGTTAGGTGCCTGCGCCTCCTTGTTGCCAAAGCAGGAAAGGTCCGCCCATCCCATATCGTCGATGAAAATCATCACGATGTTGGGGCGCGAATCCGCCGCGAGTACCCCGCTGCAGACCAGCAGGGCGCATAGATAGAAAAGACAGGATGTCCGCATCCGCTACTGACGTACGCCGCAGGTCAGTGCTTGCATGATGAAGTCCACCTTGGACTATCGAATTTCAACCCTCTCTCAAATCGCAAAGGCTCCTCCGGCGTCAGGATCTTCCCCACCGTCTAAGAAACGCGTGATCATTCCCGCCGCCACAGTGTTGTTGGTTTGCTCGTCCACCAGCACAAAACTCCCCGTGATGCGATTGACCGCATAGGCATCCGCAAAAATGGGCGTCGCCAGACGCAGACGGATGCAGCCGATGTCGTTCATCGAGAATTCGGTCTGATCTGCCAGTTTATCCAGCGTGGAAATGTCCACCTTGTAAACCACCTCTTGCACCACCGCCCGCACTTCGTTCGTCGTGTGTCGCAGGTAATAGCGACCGCGTGTCTTCATCTTCTTTTCTGAAAACCAGCAGATCATCGCATCCAAATTTTGCGTCACTTGCGGCGGATTCTCCGGCTTCGCCAAAAGTCCTCCTCGGCTGATGTCGATCTCATCCTTCAACTCAATGGAATAGGACAAAGCTGGCTGCGTCTCTTGCGCATCACCTTCAAACGTATGAATGCCAGTGATGGTCGAGGTCAAACCCGCTGGCAGTGCCAGCACCTTGTCCCCCACACGGAAGCTGCCACTGGCCACACGACCGGCGTATCCTCGATAATCATGATGCTCATCTGACATCGGACGAATCACCCACTGCACCGGATAACGTGCTCCTTCGTGGGGCTCACCCAAATGCACCTGCACCGTTTCCAAGTGATCCAAAAGCGTCGGCCCCGAATACCATGGCATGTTCTGCGACGCATCGACCACGTTATCCCCATTCAGCGCACTCATCGGGATCGCGGTGACAGCAATCGGATTCGAAAGCTCGCCCGCAAATTTCATGAAGTCCGCATGAATGGCGTTGAAGACCTTCTCATCAAAATCCACCAAGTCCATCTTGTTCACCGAAAGCACCACTTGCTGGATGCGCAGCAAACTCGCCAGAAACGCGTGCCGACGGGTCTGCTCCACCACGCCCTGACGGGCATCGATCAAAATGATCGCCAAGTCCGCCGTCGAAGCCCCCGTCACCATGTTGCGAGTGTACTGAATGTGCCCCGGGGTATCCGCGATGATGAACTTCCGCTTCGGCGTGGCAAAGTAGCGATAAGCCACATCAATCGTGATGCCCTGCTCCCGCTCAGCGCGCAGTCCATCTGTCAAAAGGGCCAAATTGACATGCTCATCCCCCCGCCGTTTGGATGACTCTTCCACAGCTGCCAGTTGGTCTTCAAAAATGCTTTTGCAATCATACAGCAGGCGCCCAATGAGCGTGCTTTTGCCATCGTCCACACTGCCGGCAGTCGTGAAACGGAGGAGGCTGGATTCTTCGGGGTTGAGTTGAACGTCCATTAAAATTGGTCTTCTAAATTATCAGTTGTATTTCAGTACCAGGGCCCTCAAGACTTAGAAATAGCCTTCTTTTTTCCGGTCCTCCATCGCCGTCTCCGAGCGGCGATCATCCGCCCGCGTGCCGCGCTCCGTCTGCCGCGCCGCCGCCACTTCGGCCACAATATCGTCCAAAGTCGCCGCTTCAGAAAGCACCGCCCCCGTGCAAGTCACATCTCCCACCGTGCGGAAACGAACGGTCATTTCTTTGATCTTCGGTTTCTCCTCTTCCAGCAGATTCACAAAACCCGTCTCGGTGTCCAGCAGTTGCCCGTGACGATCAATGACTTTGCGCTGATGCGAGAAATACAAACTGGGTAGCGGGATGTTCTCTTGGCGAATGTATTGCCACACGTCCATTTCCGTCCAATTCGACAGTGGAAACACACGGAAATGCTCTCCAAAATGCTTGCGCCCGTTGAAGAGATTCCAAAGCTCTGGCCGCTGGTTCTTCGGATCCCATTGACCAAACTCATCACGATGTGAAAAGAAACGTTCTTTGGCCCGTGCCTTCTCTTCGTCACGACGGCCACCGCCGAGACAAGCATCAAATTGGTTCTCTTCGATGGTGTCCAGTAGCGTCACCGTTTGCAGCTTGTTGCGACTTGCATTCGGTCCCTTCTCCTCCACCACGCGACCATCATCAATGCTCTTTTGCACCAACCCCACCACCAAATTGGCCCGAATCTCCTTCACAAACGCATCCCGATACGTCATCGCCTCAGGGAAATTGTGCCCCGTATCCACATGCAGCAGAGGAAACGGAATGCGCGCCGGATGGAACGCTTTGCGCGCCAGCCAGGCCATCACAATCGAGTCCTTGCCACCCGAGAAAAGCAAGGCGGGCTTCTGGAATTGAGCGGCGGTTTCACGAAGCACATAAATCGCTTCGCTTTCAAGAAATTGCAGGTGAGTCAGAGACATGAACGGGAGCTAAAAGGGTGGGGTGACAGTTACTTGACTGCGTCGGTGATCAATGCAGCGTGAAGACCGCACTCGTGTTTCTCATCACCTTTGGCTGGATCATAATAGGTGTTTTCATTCGGCAGCGCGTGCGTGGCCACATAAGCCTCCAGCTCGACGCGAGTCCAATCCAGCAGCGGATTCACCTTCAACGTTTGAAACTTCTCATCCCACATCACCGTCTTGAGCGTCGCAGCCCGCTGTGGGTTTTGCTCGCGCCGCAAGGCGGTGATCCACACCGCCGGTGCTAACTCCCTCATGCCCCGCTCAAAGGGCTCCAATTTCATGATCCGACTGAAGGATTCCACCCGCTCCACTTCATCCGGGGTGGGCAACAAGCCGCCATTCAACGCCTTCCAATGCTCCGCCGTCATCTTCGGCAGGTAGGGATAAACTGTCACCTTCAACTGCTTCAGCGTGGCATCTGCAAAGCGGTAGGTCTCCGCCAAATTCGCTCCATGGTCCACCCAAAGCACATCCACCCCCGGCTGAATTTCAGCCACCTGATGCAGGATCACCGACTCGTAAGGACGGAAATTCGTCGTCACCACCGCGCGCCCCAGTCCGAGCGCTAGCACTTCGCGGATGACCTCCTCGGCAGACTTGCCTTGGAGTGTTTCATTGAGTTTTTCGACCTGCTCTGAGTTCATTTGGCGACTATTCACCTCATTCCCGATCTGTAAAGTAGGAAATTACAATCGAGAACGTGAAAGTCGTCTTCACCACTTCCACCACGCGGCCAACTCATCCGCTCCAAAGTCCGCCAGGATCTTGCCATCCACCTCGATGCTGGGCGCCTTCGTCTGACCCGTCAACTTCAGCATCTCTGCCCGCGCCGCCGCGTTCCGAATCACGTCCAGCGTCTCATAGCGGACACCTTTCTTGTTGAGCCAGTCCATCGCCTCGTCACACCACGGACATCCCGGTTTGATAAAAAGTCGCACAGTCATTGTCGTATCAATCATCCTTTCGTTTTCACATCCAGGCACTTCACCAGGCCTGCTGAGTTCCGCACATAAAGCCGACCCTTTGCCAGCACAGGCGTCGTCCAGCAGCGTCCGCTCAGCACCTGCGCACGTGAGATCTCATCAAAGGATTCGGGAGTCGCCTTCGCTATCACCAGTTCCCCTTTGTCGGTCTGCACAATGAGTTTGCCATCCGCCGCCATCAGCGCGCCGAACCCGATGCTTTTCTCTTCCCACTTCAATTCACCTGTCGCCAACTCAATGCACCGCAGCGACGCCTTCTTGCTCTCGTCATCATCAATCCCATACAGAAACCCGTCGATCAGCACGCTGCTGTTGAACTGATTTTTCAGGTTCTTGTTTTCCCAGAGCGCTGTCGGCGCGCCTGTGCCGAGTTGGAACAGACCGCAGCCTTTGTTGTACCCAGAAGAGATGAAAAGCTTGTCGCCACTCTGAATCGGCGACGCCGCATTCACCCCGTAGCGTGTCTTCCACGGCAGCGACCACACCAACTTGCCGGTTGCCGCTTCCACCGCGTTGTAAGCATCCTCCACCGCCAGCACGACCACGCCTTGAGCACCTGCTAGAGGATAAGCCGTCGAGTAGCCTGCCGCCGATTCGTTGCCGCTCTTCCACACCGTTTCTCCACTTGTCTTCTTCAGCGCCATACCAGCCTGCCCCACATTCAGGATTACCAAATCCCCGGTCAGGTAAGGCGACCCCGCAAAGCCCCACTCTGGGATCTTCGCGTCTGTCTCCTTCTGCACATTCTTGCTCCAGACCACTTTACCCGTGGCAGCATCGAGGCAAAACGCATCTCCCCACCGGCTCAAATGATACACCTTCCCCGCCTCCACCGTCGGGGTCGCGCTGGTTCCACCTTCGTAGTATTTGTCGCCCAAATCCGCTGGGTAAGTGTGCTTCCAAAGGACCTTTCCATCCTCGGCATTCAAACAAAACAGCGTGTCTGCCTCATCCGCATGACCCGTCGTATAGACCTTCCCTTCCACCACGACAAACGCCGCAAAGCCAATCCCAACTTCAGTCTCCCACAGCACTTTTGGACCGTCACCCCCAAACTCCGCCTGCCATCCAGTCTCCGTCGAAATCCCATCATGATTGCTGCCACGGTAGATCGACCAGTCTCCAGCCTTCAATTCAAGAGCGCTAATCAATGCGCCCGCCATGATCATCAATGAGGTAATTCGTTGCATACCCCACCATCCGC
>JBIIUD010000210.1:0-5593 GCA_044340175.1 Verrucomicrobiaceae bacterium | reverse complement strand
TGCTAGGCTTCCCTGGTAAGGAGGCGCGTCTTTACCTGAACCCCGGTGCTCAGGCGAAAGGCCACTGGCCCATGCACATCGTCGCCGATGTCGTGGACAACGAATCGCCTGTTTTCACCGACATCACCGGCGATGGCAAACCTGAGATCGTGTGCAGCACGGCGGGCCGATTTGGCTGGTTCTCTCCGAACTGGGACAAGCCGACGGAGAGGTGGACCTTCACGGCTGTCACGCCTGATCAGAAGGTCGCCAAGTTCACTCATGGCCTGGGAGTGGGTGATGTGAATGGTGATGGAAAGCTTGATCTGCTGGAGGCTCGGCACTGGTGGGAGCAGCCCAAAGTGGGGCAAGCTGCTGGCTTGCCCGAGCCGAGTGCAACCAAGAGGGTTGCACCACCTTTCACGCAACACACGTTTGCCACAGGCATCCCTGGAGGGGCGCAAATGTTCGCTTACGACTTCAATGGCGATGGCACCAACGACATCGCCACCGCCCTCGCCGCCCATCGCTACGGGGTCGCCGTGTTTTTGCAGACGCCCACGGAAAACGGAAAACGGAAAACGAACACACCTCAGTGGACCCGCAAGATGCTTGTCACCGAGCAACCTTACGACAACGACTACGGCATCGTCTTCTCCCAGCCGCATGCCATGTACCTAGCCGACATCGATGGCGATGGCATCAAAGACCTTGTCACCGGCAAGCGCTACTGGGCGCACAACGGTAAGGGCGATCCTGATGAGACCGGTGCACGTGTGGTCTATTGGTTCAAGACCCAGCGCGACGGCAAGGGCGGCGTCGACTTCATCCCGCATCTCATCGACTCCGAAAGCGGCGTCGGTACGGACGTGCAGGTCGGCGATGTGAATGGCGACAAACTGCCTGACATCGTCATCGGCAACAAATCCGGCACCTATGTACTGCTGCAGGAGCGGGTGAAAGTGACCGCTGAGACCGCCGCCATCCATGCGCCGAAGAAGCTCTATGGCGAGGGGCTGCGCTCTCAGGAGAAATACCTCGAAGCCACCACGCCTGAGCAGGCCTTGGCGAACATGCAGCTTCCTGCTGGCTTCAAGGCTGAACTCATCGCTCATGAACCTGATCTCGTGCAACCGATCGCCATGACCTTTGATGAGCGCGGTCGCATCTGGGTGGTCGAAGGCAAAACTTATCCCAAGCGCGCCCCGGAAGGGGAGGGTCGCGACCGCATCCTCATTCTGGAAGACAGCAACGGCGACGGCACCTATGAGACCCGTAAAGTTTTCTGCGAGGGGCTGAACTTGGTCAGTGGGATTGAAGTGGGCTTCGGTGGTGTTTGGGTGGGCGCGGCACCGTATTTGATCTTCATTCCAAGGGATGGGGACAAACCCCTGCCACTCAACAGTAACCGGGCCATTCCTGGCCCGTCGGGGGCTGAAGGGGCCAGGAATGGCCCCGCTACGACTCAAGTTACGGGCCTGAACTTCACCGCTTACGTCCTGCTCGACGGCTGGGGTTATCAGGACACGCATGAAACGCTGAACTCCTTTCTCTGGGGGCCGGATGGTTGGCTCTATGGGGTGCAGGGTGTCTTTACGCACAGCAAGGTCGGTAAGCCCGGCACCCCTGAGGAAGACCGCACGCCGCTCAACGCCTGTGTCTGGCGTTACCATCCTGTGCGTCATGAGTTTGAAATCTTTGCGCACGGCACCAGCAACCCCTGGGGGCTCGACTACAACGAGCATGGCGAGTTTTTCACCACCGCCTGCGTCATCCCGCATCTTTATCACATCGTGCCGGGAGGTCGCTATCAACGCCAAGCCGGTCAGCACTTCAATCCGTACACCTATGAGGACATCAAGACCATCGCCGACCACGCGCACTTCGCGGGTGACATCAAGGACAACGCCCATTGGGGCGCGCGGGCTCAGGGTGGGCTGAACAATGCAGATACCGATGCCAAAGGTGGTGGTCACGCTCACTGCGGACTCGCCATCTACAATGGCACGCAGTTTCCTGCCGAGTGGCGTGGCAAGTTCATCTTCGCCAATCTGCACGGTCATCGTCTCGTCACCGATTACATCGAGCCCAAAGCCAGCACCTTCGTCGGCCATCACGGCAGCGACTTCCTCCGCGCCAACGACCACTGGTTCATGAGTGTCACGCAAAAGGTCGGTCCGGATGGCGCGCTCTACATCACCGACTGGCAAGACAAAACCACCTGCCACCGAACGATGCCCGAACTGTGGGACCAATCCAACGGCCGCCTCTACCGCATCTCCTACGTTGGAGTCAAGGCTTTAGCCGATCAGTCCGTCAGCTCACCCGCCACCGAAAATGAGGCGGCTAAAGCCTGGACACCAACAGCTCCCTTCGACCTCGGTAAGGAAAGCGATGTAAAGCTCGCCCAACTCGCCGTGCAGTCGGAGAACGAGTGGTTCTCCCGCATGTCGAGACGGGTTCTCGCCGAACGTTGGGCCGCCTCAGGCGATGCCGTTACCAGACTTTTCTCCAAACTCGCTGCTCCAGTGAGCGAGGCCGACTGGCTGCGAGCCGCTTGGTTAACCAAAACCGTTCAGACTGCGGCAGCAAATTCTCTTCTCGATCAAGCCGATTTCTCTCAACCCCTGTCACCGGATTCCCCGCTCAGCTCTACCGTTCGTGCCCAGTGGATCCGGCACGATGATTATTCACGCAGAGGGTACACAGAGCTGCAAACTCTGGCCTCCAAAGACCCATCCGCCATCGTTCGTCGCGAACTCGCTTCCGCCCTCCAGCGCCTTCCCCAAGACCAACGCCAACCCATCGCCTCCGCCCTCCTGCAACGCGCCGAGGACAAAGACGACCCGGTCATCCCGCTGCTCATCTGGTATGGCATCGAGCCCCTCGTCGGTGCCGAAGCGCAAGCGGGTCTCGCGCTCGCCAAGGTCTCGAAGATGCCGAAGGTCACCGACTTCATCTACCGCCGACTCGCCGAAACGCCGGAGGGCTGGGACGCGTTGTTTGGCGAGACGGATCGTGCCAGCGACCCGGCGTTGAAGGAGGCGCTTGTCACCGTGCTGGTTGCGGCGCGCAAGCGCGGTGTGCCGCAGGCGAAGCGCGGTGAAAACTGGCCTGGGTCCAAGGTGCTCTTGAAAGCCGATACCTCGGCCAAGCTCAAACAACTCGTGCTCGAACTCGCCATCCTCGAACGCGAACCCGAAGCCGTCGCTGCGGCGCGCAGTCTGCTCGCAGATGCCAAAGCTCCGCGTTCGCAGCGCGAGCTTGCTCTCGACCTGCTGCTCAAAAACAACGACTCGAAAACGGCACCGATTCTTCATCAGCTTCTCCAGACCAAAGCCACGCCGCTCCTGCTGCGCCGCGCCGCCATTCAGGCGCTCGCTTCCTTGCCTCATCCCGACAACGCCAAAGTGCTGATCAGCGTCTTCGCCAGTCTCGCTCCGGCGCAGCAATCGGAAGTGGTGAATGCCCTGGCCACCAGCGCGGAGAACGCACGCGCTCTCGTTGCTGCCGTGGGGCAAAAAACGGTGCCTCGCCAGCTTCTCAGTCCCTTCCTGCTTCGCCAGATGCAGGCCCTTAAAAACCCGGAGCTTGATCAACTCATGAAGGACACGCTTGGCGACCTCAACGCGCCCAAAGCGAACCTCGCCGAGCAGACCGCCAAGTATCGCGCGATCCTCACGCCCGAGGCGCTGGCAGGCGCGGATGCAACCGCAGGAAAGCTAGCCTATGCCGCCACCTGCGGAGCCTGTCACAAGCTTTTTGGCGAAGGCCAAAACGTCGGGCCGGACATCACGGGCAGCAACCGCACCGACTTGAACTACCTGCTCGAAAACGTGCTCGATCCCAATGGCGTCATCGGCAAGGAATACCAACTCAATCTCTTCACCCTGAAGGACGGTCGCGTCATGGGCGGCATCGTCAAAGAAGAGTCCGAAGCAGCGGTCAAAATTGCCATGATGGGCGGCGCGGAGTTCCTTCTAACCAAGGCCGACATCACCAAACGCGAAGTCTCCAAACAAAGCACCATGCCTGAGGGCCTGTTCGATGCGTTGCCGCAGGACATGCTGCTCAACCTTGTCAAATACCTGCAAAGCAGCGGTGGTGGTGGCAGCGCGCCCGACTCGGTGCGCCCGGGCTTGATTGAAGGGGAATCTCTCACGGTGACCACGACCGGCGGTAGCACCAAACCCCAGGCCATGGGGAACTTCCGCGATGGCACCTGGAGCGGGGCTTCGCAACTCTGGTGGACGGGTGCCAAGCCGGGCGACAAGCTCACGGCGACCTTCAAAGCAAGCAAGGCAGGGCGTCAAAAGGTCTTCGCCGTGTTCACTAAAGCCCGCGACTACGGCATCATCACGGTTCGCCTCAATGGTGCTGAAACGGAGATTCAAGAGTATGATCTCTACGACCCCAAAGTGACGGATACGGGCGAGGAACTGCTGGGCGAGTTCGATCTCAAAGCCGGGCCGAACGCGCTCGAAATCGAAATCACCGGAGCCCATCCTGATGCGGATCCCCGGCACATGGCCGCGCTGGATTACCTGCGGATCGAGTGATGAGTCTGTTTAGCTGATGATCGGCTGTAGCCTTTCCTTTGGATTGCTCTTGGGACAAAGGCGGTGCTACGATGGCGAAATGATGAATCGGGATCTCCAAAGCCGCGCTGCCATTGGGCTGAAGGGAGGCCTTTTTTTGGTCATTGGGCTGATGTCGGCGGCCTTGTTGCTCATCGAGCATTGGAGCTGGCGCACGGCGCTGCTGCTGACGCTTTGTGTTTGGGGCTTCTGTCGGTTTTACTTCTTCGCCTTTTACGTGATTGAGCGCTGGGTGGACCCTGGCTACAAGTTCAGCGGTCTGGGGTCTTTTTTGATCTGGTGCTTACGTCGAAGGAAGTAGTCCTGTCTGTGGATGTCGAGCGAGCCGCTGGCTCGTCCGTTATCATGGTCGGGCGACCGAGCCGGTCGCCCCACGGGGTGCGTCACTTCTTTCCCTTGGCTTTTTCGGGAAGGCCTTGGCCGGGTTTCAAATCCAGATTGGCCACCAGATCGGCCTCTGTGAGTTCGACGACCACGCCGCCTTCGGGGACTTCGGCTTTGGCGGTCCAAAGAATCGCGTTGAGCAGCAGTTTGCGCTGTTCGGGGTGGGCCCAGCCTTTGTGAAAATGGCCGCCAGTGAAACCAAAAGCGCGTCCGCCATGGTCACGCTCAGAGGCCCAGGCCACGTGTTGGGGTTCCTTGCGTTCCAACACAGCGGCGCGCACCTCAGGGTTGCCGCTGTGGTGGCCATCAGGGCGGGACAAGGACTCCGGTGGGGGGAGGTCCGTCAGGATGGGGGTCACACCGGTCATGCCCTTGCGAAAGCGCATGTGGTAATACCATTCGTCCAGCGTGCCAAAGGGCTTCACGCCAGCGCTCACGGGATGCTTGGGCAACGACTTGAAGTTTGCCTGCCAGTGGGGGTTCACACTGTAGTTGATTTCAAAGCAGCCGCCCAGCCAGTCGATGAACTCTTTGTTGCCATTCTCCAGGGTGGGCTCCACGGCGTAGTGAACGCAAACCAAGCCACAGCCCCGTGCCATTTCCTTGCCCAACTGCTGGAGGTGATCACCCTG
>JBIIUD010000209.1:0-5600 GCA_044340175.1 Verrucomicrobiaceae bacterium | reverse complement strand
CGTCGGCGTGGCCTCCTCGGTGCTGCTTGCGGTCATCGGCATGCTGGCAGGCACTTTAGGCGGTGCTCGTGACACGCGGTCAGAGACGGTGGCAGGCATCGTCACCCGGCAGATGCTGGCAGAGGCGCGGGATGACATGGCTGCCCTACCACCGCCCGCGTTGCCTCATGTCAATGTGCTGCTCATGGACAGCGCGATGCAAACGCTGGCGCGCAGTCGGGATAACAGCAGTCTCACTGGCGATTTTAAGGTTGGGGCAAACGATATTAGCGCTGCTTTTTTTGCGCGTTCGGAGGTGATGCAGTCGATCAATCACCCTGGCATGTTTGAGCTTCAGGTCACTGTGGAGGCACCGGCATCGGCTCCGGAAGGAAAACGAAAAGTCCACCGCTATGTTTCTCTCATCAGTCCATAACTGCCGCCGGTTTGGTCGGGGTGGCATGACCCTGGTTGAACTTTTGGCCAGCATGATGGTGGCGTCTATCATCATGGTAGCCCTGCTGCAGACGCTGACTTCAGCTTCCGTTTCGTGGACCCAGCAGAGCAAGAATTTCTCCGCCCAACGTGAGGGCAGGGTGGCCATGCGCATCCTGGCGGATGACTTGGCCGCGATGGTGCTCGTCCCGCAATGGGCGCGGGATGCGGTGGTCAGCACGCCAGTTTCTGCCACTGGCACCCCTGGTGGCGGCTTGGATGACAATCGCACCGGTTACCGAGTGGACCCTGCTCAAAGTTCACAAGATTCTTCTCGGTTAATGTTTCTCCGGGCGACCGAGGCCAAGGGTGATGGGGCGAATACGAACCGAGGCGATCTTTGCTTGGTCATGTATGGTCTAGCGCTCGTGTCTGATAGCAGTGCGAGTGGGATGACCTCTCAGGCAAGGAGCCAAAAATTGGTGCGGCGTGTGCTGAGTCCGGCCGAAACCTTTCGCCGCTTGAAACAGCATTTGGAAGCCTCCATACCGATGGCAACCAATGCGGACTGGGAAGCGCTCCAGGAGATGCGGTTCGAACCGGGCATCGCCGATTCAGGCGTGGTCGCTCATGATGTGATCCGCTTTGAATTGCGACCCTTTGCCGACGTGAGATCGACTTCAGCACCGAGCGCCATTCCCGACTGGCAACCGTCGAAATGGATGGATGTCACCCTGCGGGTCACCAATCGGCAAACCGGACAGTTTTTGGAGACTGCGGGTGAATGGCGGGGGGGTGGAGAGCGGGGGCAATTGCTGCTCAACGGCACGAGTGAAGTCTATCACGATGACCCGGAGGTAAAAACCTACACCATGCGGCTGCGAATGCCCTCTCACATGCTGTGAAACAATCGAATCTCGATAAGCATGCACTTGCGGGTAAAGGATTTACCCTGGTGATGACCCTGTCGATATTAGCCGCGGTCACGATTCTGGTGGTTGGCTTGTTTTCGATCGTTTCGCGTGAGCGACTCACGTCCACCTCCTTTGACGCTGTTGAACAGGCGGACTTGGCGGTTCAGGCCGGATTGGAAAATGCGGGGGCCCTGCTCAAGGAAGCGCTGAAGGATGAAACCACACTGATAGTGAGCGTGCCGACCGCACCTTGGATCACGCTGTCGGATATCACTGCGGATAGAGAGAAGATTTTGCAACCAGAGGAGGGCAAACCTGAATCGGCCACCCTGATGGCTGTCGCTCGGAAAGTTGAGACCGCAGGTCTGAGTAGCTTTGCTTGGACTTATATCCCTCTGGTCTCGGGTGTGCTCAGTTCAGAGACTCTGCCGAACCAAGCGGCGAATCCGGAGCTTGCCATGCTGCGTCCGCAGCCGCGTCCGGCGCTGCCCGGCACCTATTTGAACGGCCAGCCCACCTTTCAGCACGTCCCGATCAATCCACCTTCTGATGAGCAGAGGCTCCAACTCAAGCGGACGATGCAGCACGCGGCTGCACATGCGCCTTGGCAGCGTACCCCGTCTGCGTTTTGGGTGGAACTCAAACGCCCCAAGGGCGAGTTTGATTTGCAGGATGGCGAGGGCGAGGTGGCGGCACGGTTTTCTTTTTATGTTGAGGATCTTCAAGGCGGGTTACCTCTGGCTACGGCGGGTAATTTTGAACCTGTAACTGGCCTGCATGAACGGACGCCATTCACCTTTCCCCCGCAGGCGCCGGATGGCATGGCTGATCGAGACAGAGAACGGCTGCGGTGGACGGCTGCACTTGTGCCGGGTCTGAACTTGCGGCGGCCCGAACTGTCCTTGCTCTCCGAGACCTCCCTGCACACTTTTTTCCAACCTAACGTCGAGTCCTTTGCTGGCAGTGATAGGCTTGATGATGTGCTCAACCGGATGCATAAAGTCATGCTTCGTAACCACGCCATGCACTTCTCACCTGGGAGTTGGAAGGAGGTGCTGTTGCAGCCAGACCCGATGGTTTCTTGGCAGGGCTTGCAGGCCAGTGCCGTGCAAGAGCGTGACACAGTGACGGGCTCACTGACCAACCCCGTGATGCGAAGGCTGGAGGAGCAAACGGCCGCTGGTTTGATGCCGTATGAAGAGTTGGCGCTGATCCCGCCCGATCCCGCCTTTGCCAATCTTGAGCGTTACACGAACCCGGCAGACCCGCTGACCTTCATTGAAGGTCCAGCACGTAAGCTCAATCTCAACCGCGTGCTTCGAGAGATCGAGACAGAGGAAAACATGGCCACACGCCAGGAGAAAGCCCGCGCAACGGTGGATCAAATCGCCACACACATCCAAAACCACTTGCCGCACTTTGCGGGCACAGTGACTGGGACGACCAATCCGGATCGTGCTGGACGCAAGGGGGGCTATCCGCTTCCGCTTGGAGGTGACAATCAGCAAAAGGCCCGAGCCTACTTGCAGTGTTTGGCTGCGGGAATCCTGGACTATGCCGATACGGATGCTCTCCCAACCATGGATGGGGAGCCATTGCTCAAGCCTGAGGAAGATAATGGAACCAAGAATGGTCCACAACAGTGGGCTGATCACTACCCGCGCTATCGTGGCGTGGATGCTTATCCTGTCGTCTCCAAGCACTGGCAGCGTTACCGACTCGAAGGCAATGAAGCGGCTGACGGTGCCAGCTATGCGCTGTATTCTGTGACTCATTACTTGGAGATCTGGAACATGACGAACCAAGTTTTGAGTGGCGAAATTTCCGCTGCCTACGAGGCGAACGCTTACATTCCGGCTGGCTTCAGGAACTACGATTTGATGCAGTGCCTGAATGGCAGTCAGCCGGGGGCCTCTATCGTGAGTGGTAGGCCTTTGAATGCGAGCCTGGCGGGTGGTGAGGGGCTGACCGACCTGCGCCGACCCAGTCTCAAGCTTTCCGGTTGGTGGCATCAACCGATCCGTATGGACGACCCTTCCGCCCCTGATGCGGATTTGCGTAGTATGCCCTTCATTCAGCGCGGGCAAACACCCCCAACTTTCAAACCGATGCAGCCCAATGAGGTGCGTGTTTTGGCTTTTTCTCCCGTGGTTTATCGACTCAACATCGGTGCCTCTGGTGGCGGTTCTGGGAATGTTACCTTCACTGGCTATGACACGGATTCCGACATGCGGAGTCGCTATCGAATCGCCTTCAAACCGACAGGGGCTGCTGGTTTTGTCGTTGTTGATCAACCCCTGCAACCTGTTGATCGGCTCAATCGCGGCGTTACGGATTCAAGCAAGCAAAGGTTTAACTTGGGTCTCCCCGGCTTGTCTTATGGGCGTGGCGGCCAATACGTCAATGCTTTTGGTGACCCGCGCGGCGCCTTCTTCATCAACTTCAACCAAGACTTCGTCAACTACGAGAACGGGTCCAGCCCGTGGGCCCGCACGGTGCGCGAAAACATCAAAAACCGTGAGTATGGCCAGACCCGCGTCCATCTCTGGCCAGACGGCGGCCACATTAGCCGAGGGCCCCACCAAGCGGCCATCATCCAGAACACCAATCCCGACGATAAATCACTCGTGCCAGCTTGGCATGCCGCCAAAATTCCGAATGTCGCGGAACGGCAAAAGTACGTCCAGCACCTTTCGAACACAGGACGATTCTTCAGTGTCACTGAGCTGGGCCATGTGTTTGATCCCATCATGTGGGATCCTAACGGCGGGTCACCCTTCTCGGCCTCCGGTGCCGCCCCCAACAACAACTTCTATCGTGAATTTGCCAATCTCCTACCCGGCACCGGCAACAACCGACCCGCTATCTCCGATAAATTCTGTGGGGGCAACACCCTCCGTATAGGCCGACCTGAGCATGAGCGCTTCCGAGCGGATTACAATCTGCCAGCTGCTCCAGGACGTCCGAGCCTGCGCTCCCTCTCAGCCACGGCCCTCTTGGATCTCTTCCATTGTGGTCAGCCACGCTCAGGCTGGCACAATGGTGAACTGACGGCCGCAGAAATCCAGGAGCTCACAGGTGATTTGGTGCGGATCTACGGGCACGTGAATCTCAATACGGCCAGCCGTGACACGCTGCGTGCTCTGGCTGCTGGCCGATTGCAAATGGACCCGCGTTTGCGCCGCCGAATGACCACCGAAGACGAGGATGCCACCGCTGCGGCACCCACCTTTAACGAGAGCATTCTTCATCCACCTTCCAGTGCGGCCAACTCTGCCCAGGCCGACTTGCTGGCAGAGCTCATCATCCGCCATCGTCCCTACATCACTCCGGCCGAATTGCCTGAGAAAGTCATCATGCCCACAGCGATCCAGATCCAGCAGCGACCTCTTCCGCGTGACATGAGCCTAGAGACCAATCAACCGGGGGTCGTCTTGGAAGAAGGGCAACCGGTCCTGGGGGCCACCCGGCGCGCGACCGACCGTCGCGTTGAGCCCGAGTGGAATGACGCTGCGGCTGAGGAGACCTTTGCCCGTATCTTCAACAATGCCACGGTGCGCAGTCGCAACTTCAAAATCGTCGTTACTGGTCAGTCCTTGCGCCGCACCCGCAGTGGGGAGACCAAGGTGCTCGCGACGCGCAGCCGCCTCTATCATGTTTTTGTCCGGCCTATCCGTGACGCCAATGGCAACATCATCCGACAGCAGACCGAGATCACCTATGCACGCACGCTTTAATACACAGCTGGACGGAAGTATTGACAGACTCAGAAGTATTTGCTGGGCCTTCCTGAGCGCGGTTTTTGCTCTCACACCGGCGTTCGCTCAACAGCAGGGCAATGCCAAAATCGATTACAGTGCTTTGGGTTACCTGCGCTTTGTCAATGCCACAGGTTTTGAGGGCAAGTTGCGTGTGCTTCTGGATGGTGAGGACACCAATCCTAGCGGCTACGCCGATGGCTTTTCTACTGGCACGGTTGGGTTTCCACCCAGAATCTGCCAGATCGAAATGCGGCATGATACCCTGGGCGAGTTCAAGCTCTCCGTCACGCTGAAGCCTGGAGAAGTGGCTTCCGTCGTCGCTCTCCCAGTCATCCGCCCTCAGAAAGAGAAGGTTGCTGGAAATCGCGACACCGAGGCAGCGCCTCCCAAAGTGGAGTTGGGAGCCCAGGCCATTTTGAACCCTGGCTACGTGCGCGGCAAAGACATTACCGTCACCATCCTCCAGGCCACTGTGGCTGAAAAGCTGGAGGTCAAGATCGGCAGTCTCCCT
>JBIIUD010000208.1:0-5601 GCA_044340175.1 Verrucomicrobiaceae bacterium | reverse complement strand
TGGGTCCTGATTTGGTGCACTACTTTTTTCACTCGCTCATCGGACGTGCGGCCAATGATGCGCTTTCAAGAATCCTTGCGTGGAGGGTAAAACAAGCGGTGGGAGGCAATGCGATGGTGACCATCGACGACTACGGATTCCTGCTGACGCTGAAGTCATTTCAAGAACTGGATGTGGCGGGGTGGCAGGAACTGTTTGGAGTTGAGAATGCAGAAGCGGATATGAGGTCGGCTTTGGAAGATTCACAACTGGTGCAGTGGAACTTCCGCGGTGTGGCTCAGACGGGATTGATGGTGCCGCGCAATCTGCCGGGCGAGGAAAGGCGCGTGAAGCAATTGCGATGGAGCGCTGAAATCCTTTGGCGGGTGCTGACGGAGCATGAGCCGGATCATCCGCTGCTTGAGCAAGCCTACAGGGAGGCCACGCATTCGTTTCTTGATCTGCCTGAAGCGATGCGGTTTCTGGGCTCCGTTCAGAATCTTGAATGGCACTTTGTGGAGGTGCCGGTCGTGAGTCCGTTCGCCTTCGGCATGTATGCCAGCAAGATCAAAGAGGGGATGATGCTGGAGGATCCTGAGGAGGCGATTGAGCGTCTGTGGCGTTCGTTTCAGGAAGGGGTTGGTCGAGTGACTGAATGATCTCAGTGGCGGACTGGGTGCGCATGTTGAGGAAAGCGACACCGGATTCGGGAAGTTCGGCATTGGCTTGCCGGAAGAGACCGCGCACCACCCGAGGGTAACAAGCGATGATGTTGAGTCCGCCCTCAA
This sequence comes from Verrucomicrobiaceae bacterium, assembly GCA_044340175.1. Classification (GTDB taxonomy): domain Bacteria; phylum Verrucomicrobiota; class Verrucomicrobiia; order Verrucomicrobiales; family Verrucomicrobiaceae; genus JAGRPD01. The sequence continues at coordinate 4,834 of JBIIUD010000208.1, read as the reverse complement.
GCGCACGCTGGCGGAGTTCGTCGAGGCGGGGGTCGCGGTGGGCAGCGAACTCACACAAGTCGGAGACGGCCTCGAAGCTTTTGCCGCAGGCAGAGAGCTGCTCAAGGACGTCATTTTTGACTCCGTTCGGAACGACTTGAGCGTAGGCGCAGCGGCAGTAGAGGATTTGAGCGTTGTCAGGCATGGCAAAAGGGCAGCGCTGATGATGGAAAGGGAACGGCGAAACCGCAAGGATGGATTCGCTTACTCGACTTTGAGTTGACCGTTCATGATCATCCAGTGGCCGGGGAAGGTGCAGAGGTAAGGGTAGCTGCCGGGCTTTTCAGGTGCGGTGAAGTGGATGGTAAAGGTGCCTTGAGGATTGGTCATGTCAGTATAAACAAGGACTTCGGGTGAATCAGGAACGTAGTGCTTCTCGAGACCTTTGGGGTCAGTGATCATGAGGTTGCAGAGGGCACCGAGTTTTTCGAGGGAGCCGGGTTTGGCGAGGAGCCAGTTGTGGGGGACGACATCGGGGTTTTTGAAGATGAGGGTGAGCTTTTCGCCAGCTTTGGCAGTGAGTTGCTTTTGGACAAACTGGAGACCGAGCGCGGCTTCGATGATGATCTCACGACCGGCTTCGCCTTTGGCCCACGGGTTGGGTTTCGAGGGCTTGGGAGCTTCGAGGCCGATTTGCGCCGCGTGGTTCGTTTTGGCGATCTTGGTGTAGCCTGGGAAATCGGTGAACGGCTCCGCCAAAGCATGCGCGGTGAGGAAGACGTCGTGGCCGGTACTGATGCGGAGATGAATCTGGCTAGCAGTGACGATCTGGGGGATTTCGAGGAAGAGTGTCTTATCGCCGTCGAGTTTTTGCACGCTGCGGACTTCGAGAGGATCGTGGCCGGGGGTGTCGACATACTTCACGGAATACTCGGGCGAACCGTATTGCGGGCCGTACTTGTAGTTCCAGCATTGGGCAAAGCAGGTGGCGACATCGGCGTCCTTCACGGGATGGTTGAAACGGATGAGGACGCCATTGTCGCGAGCTTCAAAGCCGACGGGCACGGGTTTGTCGCCGCCGGTGAAGCGCACGCGTTGCAAGCAGCCGTCTTTTGGGGTGTAGGTCCCCCAGCCGGTCATGCCGTTGACGTAGAGGTGGCCATCGTTGGGATTGAAGCGGGCACACTGCGGGCCGGAGTCGAAGTTGCCGCTGATTTTGACGGCGGCACCTTGCCAGAGGCCTTTGACGTTTTGGCGCATCATGAGCCAGGCACTGCCGCCGCCGGAGGAGAGGTGGATCAGATTGCCATCGCCTTGGAGTGATGACCATTTGTCACTGGTGATGAAGGTTTGGCTGCTGGCGGAGTTGTCCTCGCCGCGTGGGAGGTACATGAGGACGGGTTCGGGAGGCTGGCCGTTTTTGGGGCCGCCGGCGCCGAAGTGGGCACCTTCGTTTTGGCCGAGTTCGATTTGGCAGATGGAGGTGGCAGGCGTCCAGTCGCCTTCCTGAACGCTGGTGGTGATGAAGCGGGCGTCGGGGGAGAGGCCGAGGCCGTTGGGGTTGCGGAAGCCGGTGGCTAGGACATCGAGGGTGGATGATGCGGGCAAGCTGGAAGCTTGCCCCACCTTACAGACGCCTTGGTTACCTGAGGCGAAATAGAAATGACCCTCCTTGTCGGCTTCGAGGCCGACGATGAAGTCGTGGCCGCCGGGGGAGGTTTGCATCGCGTTCGTGACGCACTCGTAGAAGTCGGCTTCGTCGTCGTTGTTGAGATCATGCAAGCAGGTGATTTGATCGCGACCGACGACGTAGAGTTTGTCCTTCACGATCTTCATGCCCAGTGGCTGATGCAGGCCGGTGGCGAAGCGTTTCCAGCGCAGTTTTCCGAGCTTTTCGTCGATGCCCTTCACCAACCAGACCTCGCCGGTCATCGTGGCGATGGCGGCGGTGCCATCGCTGAAGAAATCGTGGGCTGTGATGAAGAACAGCGTGCCATACGGATTCTCGAAGGGGATGGTGATGCGGTCGGTGGCGAAGGGTGATTGCGCGCCGAGTTCGCCTTTTGTTTCGATCCATTGCGGCCATTGGGCGGGGCCTGGAGAAGGCAGTGGCGTCTCGCTGGTGACAATAGTGACCTCATTGACGCGGCGGAAAAAGCCACGGTAGGAGCCAGGGAGCTTCTTTTCTTCTTTGGAGATCACTTGACCATCCATTGGCGCACCGGCCATGAAGCCGTGGCGGTTGTCGTTGAGCTTGATGAAGCCACCGGACCACTCCAAACGCCACGCCATGCGCTCGGGATCAAACACGGCGGCTTTGTCGCCGGTGCGCACGCACACGGCCTTCGGGATCGTTAACCCAGCTCCTTTGAAAACACCGGTGAAGACATTCCCCAGATCGCTCGCTGCCCAGCGTCCATCTTTCCAAGTAGTTTGGTCGTTTTGATTGCCCCAGTGGCCTTGCTGGCCGCCGTCCATGCCGGGGAAGGGCGGGATAAGCGCGGGCAGTGGCTTCTGCTTCATGAAGAGCAGCGCCTGCTTGCCGTAGAAGTCGAAGACACGCTCGCGATTCACGAAATCCTGCCAGTGGATGTTGTTGGCTTTGTCGAGCGGTGGGAGTTCGGGTTTGAACTCGGCGGCTTTCGGCGCTGGGGGCGGGAGGAGGGCGCTGAGGTTGTCGAAGTCCCAGAGACCGAGTGTGTTATCCATGCGCATGCGTGGAGCATTGCCTTTGCGTGGTTTCATGGCGCCACGTGAAAGGCGCACGTCGTCAATGATGCCGTCACAGCCGATGTTGCCTTCGACAAGGCGGCAGAAGGCGAGTCCACCCTGCTTCGGGGTGCCTTTGAGTGCTTGGACGGGCTTCTCGAAGACCTGTTTGCCGTCGATCCAAAGCACGACGCTCTTCTCATCGACGCTGGCGATGAAATCGTGCCACTTGCCATCACAGACATCGACCTTCGAATCGAAGTCGCCGCCGCGTCCGGGCATGAAAAGCGCCAGTGTGCCGCGACCCGCGTGCGTGTAGAGTTCCCAATGCGTGGCGGAGGCCTTCATCTCGGACGCGACGAGGATGTTGTAGCCCTTTTTGCCATCCAGCTTGGCGCGACACTCCACCGTGAAAGGCAGCTTGGAGTATTCTGGATCTCCATCGACCACCCAGCCGCCTTTGAGCGCTTTGCCAAACTCCGCATTGAGCGACTCGACGCTCTCGGGCTTGGAGCTTGGAATTGGCGACTTTGAAACTGGCTTCTGTTTCGACTCATCCCAGGTCCGATACTTCGGCTTCTCACCCGGCTTCGCATCATCGAGCTGCGGCACGAGCCACTTCAAGCCGTCGAGGTTGTCGAGCAGCCGGCCTTCGGCGTCTTCGTCGGTGTGATTGAGGATGCCAATCGGGCCGCTGTAGCCGCTGGCGCGGATCTGGCGCAGCACCTTCACATCCTGCGTTCCGACGCCGAGCGGGAGGATTTTGCGACCCTTCGTATCGCCCGCGATGTCCATGCCGTTGAGGTTGAGGCAGAGCAAATGCGGTTTCATGGCCTCGATGGCTTTGGGAAGGCGATCAAGGTGGCTGTGGCCGTGGTGGAGGTTGTAAATGATGCCGATGTTGTCGGTGGCGTGGTTCTTTTTGAGATACTCGCACACGGCGACCATGTTTTCCGGCTCACCGCCCCAACCGCCGTGGTTGTAGATGCCGACTTGGCTGCCGATGGCCTTCGCTTTGGCCAAAATGGGTAGCAGACCTTCTGCGGCGGATTTGACCTGGGCTTCCTGCGTTTCGCCCGTGCCCTTCATCATGATCCAGAGTTGCGGATGCAGTTTGTACTTCTCAAACAACCGGAACGCCTCGTCATGCGCTCCCCAGAAGGCAAAAAACTCGATGCCGTGTTTTTGGTAGGCGAGGATTTCGCGTTCAAACTCCGCCACATGCTCCTGCCGCCAGTCGTAGGCGATTTTTTTGATGCCCATCTTCGCCACCATCTCGGCGCGGGCTTCTGGGCCACGCTTCGCGGCGTCAAAGGGCACGATGCACCATGCGGCGAGGTTTTGTTTATCGAAGAGGTCAGCGGCGGCGAGTTGTCCCACGGAATACGCGGAGATAATAAGAAGGCAGAGGTGTCGGAGAAAGGCGTTGGTGGTCATAAAAGTCAGTTTTTCGAGTGTTTCGTGTGATGCGTAGGCCTTCAAGTCATTCATTGCCTCCGCAAACGGAGGGATTGAATCTCGATTCCTGGTGCGGCGGTGATCTGGAGTCTTTGCAAGCCGCCGGAAACCCGGAGCGTGCCGAGCTTCAGTGGCGCGAAGGCCTTGTCTGGCACCTCCCAGCGCGGCACGAGATCGCGGCGCGGGATTTCCGGTGGATTGTGTGCGGCGGTGAGGGTGGTTTCGATGACTTGCTCACCGACGGTGACTTTGATCTTTCCTTCCGGCTCTTTGGCGGTGTGTAACGCGGTGACTTCATACGTTCCGGTCTGCGGCACTTCGAGATTCCATGTGATGGTGGCGGTGGGTGTGGGAAACACGGCCCAGTCGTTGTCCCAGCCCTGCCCGAAGAACTTCGCTCCGCCTTCGAGTGTGGCGAAAGGGACGAGCAACTCGGTTCCTTCGCCGAGGGTGATGGGAAAGCGCTGCACTTTGCCCTGCGTGGAGGCGATGGCGTCGGCGAACCAAGCGTCGTAGGCCTTGGAAAGCGTCGCGGCGATCTCCGGCTGCTGTGCGGCGATGTTGTTTTTTTCGCCGGGATCGTTCCGCAGGTCGAAGAGCATCTCCTGCTTGTTGTCATGCACCCAGCGATGCGTGTCGCTGCGCACGGTGCCGGGATACTTAGTGATGAGGGTGCCGTCCTTGCCTC
>JBIIUD010000207.1:0-5606 GCA_044340175.1 Verrucomicrobiaceae bacterium | reverse complement strand
ACTCCACACGATGGCTTGACCTGTGCGCGACAGTCCCAGCCCCAGAGTCATGGCTTGGGCATCGCCTAGACTTCCGCTGAGGTTCACCGATCCCGTCACCCCCGCACTGCCCCGCGCCCAACCCACGCCCGCTGGATAGGCCACCCCATCTTGCACTCCCGCGTCGAGCATCATCGTCAGTTTTTGCGTCGCCGGCACACTCGAACTGCGGTCCACCAGGCGGAAGCCGCGACCGTTGCCGTTCTCCGCTCCACTCACATACGTGCCCCCCACCAGCGGCGTCGCTGCGTCCAGCAGCAGATTCACCGTCGTCGCCGAGACACCGCGTGCCGCTGGGAACACCGCATTCACCGCTGCTTGTGCGCCATTGACCAAGGTGAACGTTCCCCTCGAAGTCCGACGCGAGGCTCCCGCCATGTCTAGCGATCCTGTCCACTGACCCGCCCGCGAAACAGTCAACCTGATGATGCCGCGCGGGGTTCCAGTCCCATCCTCCAGCAAGACCTCGAACCCACCCAGCAAACCTGCTGGGAAAGCCGCCACCTCAAAGTTCAACCACTGCGTCGCCACGATGCGACCATTCACCAGTTCTTGGATCTGCACCGGATACGAGCCCGGCAGCCCCAGCAATTGACCTGTGATCCGGCCCGTCACCGCATCAAACCGCAGACCCGCTGGCAAAGTGCCGACCAACCGCAGCACCGACCCGCTTCCACCGAGCGGCGACAGATCCATCGCCACCGTCTCGCCAATGCGGATGCCGCTTTGCCCGTCCAGTCCGATCAGATTTTCGAGCACGTCGCTGATGCCGTCGCCATCGCTGTCCGCCGTCAGCAGCGGTGGCACCGTGTCAGCCCGAAAGGTCGCGATCTGGATCCGCTCATCTGCGCTCGCTGGCGTGTCCGCCCGACGGAAGGCATTGGCCAGATTGCCGTGACGTGCTTGCAGGAAGTTGGCAAACGCCGCTTGCTCGCCCATCGCGTTGGACGGCAACTGCGGGGCGACTGTGAAGTTGAGCCCTTCATCCACGATCACCGGCCCCAGTGCGCCACTGTCGAGCACGTAGCGGAAGTTGCTGCCGTTCGCCTTCATCGGGTAGCCGTCGCCATCGTTGGCCAAGAAGTTCAGCGTCACCATCTGGATCACTGGCGGTGCCGCACGCAGGATCGCGGCGGAGAGCGGTCCTTCTTTGTAAATCGGCGTTCCAGGGGTGCCGTCATCGTTCATGAGCGAAATGGAGGTCACTCGACTGCCCGCCGGACGCGCTGGATCCCAGGCGAACGCAACGCCCCCAATCTGCGGGAAGCGCCCCTGGTTCGGCCAAAGCGCAACCCCATGCTCTAGGATCGCTTTCAATCCTGCCGGCGTCGTTTCAAAGGCCATCAGGCGATTGTTGAAGCGCAGCGCGTTCTCGATGTCGAGCTGCGAGATGCCCCCCTCCGATTTACCCACCGCTGGGTTCGCGGGTGGCGGCAGCTTGGTCGCACTGCCACCCACGCTCGATACCGCACCGATCTGCGCCCGAATGCCACCGCCATTTTTCAAGGACACGATCGGTGCCGTGCCGCCCACGATCACCCGCAGCGCTTGCTGGTTCGCATCCGCCGTGATGTTGCCCAGGTTCGTCTCTTGGCCCCGCACAAACACCCGCTCGCCTTCCAGGTAAACTGCTGTAAACCCGTAAACTTGTCCATCTTTGGCATTGATCACCGTCTGCACCGTGTCCGTCACTTGCTTCACCAGAGCACCCTTGGTGCTTGGTGCGAAAGCCGTGCTCGACAGGGATCCTTCAGGCACACCCCACACTTGAGCCACATTCTCAGGGGTCGCGGCATAGGAGCCGTTCTCCGCCACGCGCGATGCCAAATTGCTGGTGATCAGCTCACCTGCTGTGTTGAACTCGACCACCAATCGGCCCAAGTAGGTGAACTCGTTGTCCGTGCTCACGATCAGCACCGGCTTGCTGTCCGCTCCCGCCGTCACCAGCGGATAGGTCCCCGCAAAATTGGCCGCATGACCCGCGAACGCCACCGCCACATCATCGGCGTCACCCAATCGCGTGTTGGATCCCGCCGCCACGATGATGTCCACCCCGGTCAACTTGGTCGCCAGCGACTGCTCGTTGGCAATCTGCTGCAGGTGCGAGAGCAGCACGATCTTGTTCACGCCTTCAGCGATGAGTTCGTTAACATACGGTTGCAGTTGCGCGGCCAGCAGGTCCATGTTGTCCACGCCAGTCGTGCCCGCAGGATAGCCTTTGGCAAAGGTGCCGCTCGGCGAGGAAATCGCCCGCAGGACCTGCGTCGTCACCCCGAGCACACCGATTTTTTCGCCACCCTTGTTCACCACCGCCATCGGCACCAACCGGGACGCACCCGCCGACGCCAATGGGACCGTTGTCGTTGTGCCATTGAGCGGTACATCGGTGAAGCGCGCTAGCGCTGCGCTGTCGAGACTGTAGTCGAGGTTCGCTGAAATATGCGGGAACAACGCTCCACTCCAGGCACCATCCGACCGGATCGCATCCATGAACACGTTCGACCCCAGGTCCCACTCATGGTTGCCAATCGCTGAGGCTTCCACGCCGAGCAGGTTGTGAATGGCGATGTCGGGCCGTGCGAAGTTGGTGCGTCCCACCCAAGGCACCGTATTGAGCAGCGGATCCGTGCCAGCGTTCAGGAACGGACTCGGGATGAAGTTGTCGCCGCCAGAAACGATGAGTGTGTTCTCATAACGGTCATCAAAGGCATCTACCAGGGCGGCAAGGTTTGGTGCGGTCTGCGAGGCCAGCAGCCCAGCTTCACCATCCGACAGGTGCAGCAGTTGCATCGTGAAGTTCGCCGCTGGTTGGCCGAGTTGGAAGACCGACAGCGTGTTCGAGTCCTCGCTCGTCACCAGCAGCAGCGCGCGTCCCGTTGGACTCTCGCCTGCTGGCACCACCACGAGACCTTCAGGGTTCAAGTCGCCATCCCGCTTCGCCGCTCCGGCATAGCTCACCGCCGCCGGATTCGTCACGTCAAAGATCAGCACCATGTGCGAGCGCTCCAGGCCCACAAACGCATAGGTCCGCCCGCCGAGCACCGCCACCGTGACGCCTTCCGGCTCAGGTCCTTTGTTGTCGCTGCGACCATCAAAGAAGTTCGAAGGGAATTGCGTGGCCACGATTTTTTCAATCATGTCCGCGCTGTCAAACACCCGTGCTCCCGTCGCATCATGGATCGAGAACGACCGCGCGCCGTAGCTGAGGATGCGGTCAACGTCGCCATCGCCATCCGTGTCACCGCGCAGACCGCTGGCGTTGGAGACCACCAACCGCCCTAGTGCCGCTTGGTTTTTCAAAGCCGTTTCGTTCGGGAAGGTCGCATCATCCAGATCATACCCAGCGTTGCCCACGGTCGTGGTTTCATCCGGTGTCAGGAAGTCGTTGCGATCATCGCCTTCATTGGCCGTGACATAATACACCTGCCCGCCCACTTGATAGGAAGCAATCGCATCCGGCATGTACATGCCAAACACTGGGTTCCCTGAGGTCAGCTTGATCGACGCCGTTCCTCCTGGGCCATCGCGATCACTGAAGTCCGCCAGCAGGGTGCTGAAGTCTTTTGCTCCCAGCGGCACCACGCTGGTGAAGGTCGCGGAAGCGATGTCCAGCAGCGCCACGGCATTCGCCTCTTGCAGCGTGACCATCGCCTTTCGGCCATCCGGCGACACCGCCACATACTCGCATTCAAAATCCACCGAAGGCGCAGCATACACCCGCGTCGGCGTGCCGCCCACGTCCACCACCTTGCTGAAGATCCGAACGCCCGCCGTCACCAACGCGTTCACCTGACTGTCGTAGTCGGTGAAGTTGGCAAAGGTCACGGTCGGCGTGGTGAATCCGCCAGACACATCAATGATCGCCACTCCGCCCTGCGAGGTGTCCGCCGTCGGATCCGCCGCCGTGCCATTCAGCTCGCCTTCGATCGCCACCAGCAGCTTGCTGCCATCTGGCGTGAAGGTCAGGTTGTCGGGCACGGCTCCCACGGCCACCGAGCCCAGCAGGGCACCGGTCGCCGCATTCAAAAACACCACCCGACCCGGCTGCGTTTTTGGCGAGTTGATGATCGCTGCTGCCAAGACTGCCGGGCTGCTGCCATAACCTTTCCGCACCGCCACTGAGGACACATCATTACTTGTTAGCCCCGCTACGCCGAGCGATGCGGGAGCAATGGTGGACACCAGAGCAGGTGCCGCCGGATTGGACAGGTCCACAATTTGCACGCCACTGCCTGACGAGACAAACGCGCGTCGGCTTGCCGGATCAAAGGCCGGGATCTCCGCTCCGAATGGCAGTGTCAAGAAGCCCAAGTTGGACACATTCAACGCTCCGCTTGGCGGAAAATACACATCCTCATTTTGAATCGTTCCCGTCGCCATTGCATCCGCCAGCACTGCAGTTCCGGAACTGCTCACTAGGCTGGAGAGTGTCACCGAAAAAGTCTCTTCGGGTTCCCCCACGCTGTCGCCGATGATGGTCACTGCAACCATCTGGTTTAGATCACCATTCGCAGTGAAAGTCAGCGTGCCTGTCGCGGCGGTGTAATCAGCAGGTGCGGTAGCGCTGCCGTCAGTCGTGGCAAACTGCACCGTAAACGCGCCCCGATTGTGACTACGCGTCACTGTGAAGCTTATCACCGAACTGCCACTGTTGCCTTCCAACACGCTCGCGTCCGAAATTTCCACCGCCGCGTCATCCATCACCACGGCTTCAATCACACCTGGTGAACCGATGTTGCTGCCGACTGAAGCGTTGGCATAAGCTCCGTCCACACCAGCGGTCGCCGCCCGGTAACGCCGGCCTACTCCGGTGCCAAACGCGGGATCAAGCACTAGCGACTGCTGCGCCGCCCCACCTGCGGAGACTCCCGCATGACCCCCCACCGCCGCACTGCCATCCGACCGCGTGAACCCCGCCGCCGCATACGAGAAGGTGAGCATCAAGGTGTCCCCACTATCATAGAGCCTCACCGAATCATTTGGACCAAGCCCAGGGCCACCGACCCATTTCTGTACCCCAGACAAAGGCCCCCACGCAGCGAGGAAAGCGGTGTCCACGGTGGTGTCTGTGATGATCACGATGGTCTCGCCTGGCGCGATTGTCGTTCCCAACGGAAAAACCTGCACCTCAGGAACTGGCAGACTTTGACCGCCACCAATCCATTTCCAATTCCCGAGATCAACCGTTCTCGAACCGATATTGGTCAACTCCCAAAAATCGCCGCCAGCACCATTCGAGTTGATTTCCGTCACCAAAAGCTCAGGTGCAGGAGGCGGCGGCAACTGAGTGGCCACCACTTCGAGATCAAAGCCCAGATCACTGCTGGCCCCATCCCGATTGTGCAACTCCACCGCAATGCGGTTCGTTCCATTCACCAGCGGCAACGAGGCGGCCTGCAAAGCCACGTAAGCTGTCTCATCGGCACCGCTGATGATGCCAACCGCATTCGTCAGATGATTGATGGGCCCGGAAGGCATGTTGCTGCGCGCCACTTCCATGCCGTTGATATAGATCACGGCACCGTCATCTCGTATCAAGTTTAGCGCCAGTGCCACCACTCGGGTGG
>JBIIUD010000206.1:0-5643 GCA_044340175.1 Verrucomicrobiaceae bacterium | reverse complement strand
AAGGCATGCCGGTTGAAGAAATCGAGCGTTGGCTTGGCCCTTGGCTCGGCTATTGAAGATCCTGCGGTATTTCGAGCCAGTCTTTATCCGCCACCTGCACCACCTCTTCCCCTGGTGGCAATGCCGCCAGCAGCTCGCGGATAGTAGCCTTCTGCCCTGGCAGCACCAGGTCGGGGCGGATCTCTGACAACGGCGCCAAAACAAAGCGCCGCTGAGCCAGGCGCGGGTGAGGAATCGTCAAAACCGCGTCATCGACCACCGTTTCACCGCAGTAGAGCAGATCCAGATCGAGCGTTCTGGGAGCATTCCGCTCCCTGACCTCGGGACGTCCCGCCCAGCGTTCCACCTCTGCCGAGACCTCACGGAGCGCATGGGGAGTCAGGCAGCATTCGATCTCCACCACACTGTTATAAAACACCTGCGATCCGGGCGGACAATCAACGGGGTCTGTCTCATAGAGCGGTGCCACAGCGGTGAGTCTGGCCTCTGGCAACAGCGCCATCAGCCGGCTTAGCCCCGCTCGCAGATTTGCCTTGGGATCACCTGCATTCGAACCCACCGCGATTCCACATCGGGTCGAGCCTAGCTCCATCACAGCTGAAGAATCCGCCCTCACTTAAGCCCCAGAACATCTTGCATGTCGTAGAGCCCGGCCGGTTTATCGGCCAGCCAACGGGCCGCGCGCACCGCTCCACTTGCAAAGGTATCCCGACTTGAAGCTTTGTGGGTTAACTCCACCCGCTCTCCAACCGTTGAGTAGATCACGGTATGATCGCCGACCACATCCCCGCCACGTAAAGCATGCATCCCGATTTCCGTTTTTGTGCGCGCACCCACATCCCCAAACCGCCCATGCTTGACATCGTTGTCATAGCTGAGGCCACGCACCTCGGTCAAAATCTCTGCCAACCTCCGCGCCGTGCCGCTCGGACTGTCTTGCTTCATCCTGTGATGCATTTCCACCACTTCCAAATCAAAGTCGTCGCCCAAAATCTCGGTTGCCTTGCGCGTTAGCCAAAACAGCGTGTTAACACCCACACTGAAGTTGGGCGCAAACACCACCGGCAAAACCTCAGCAGCAGCGCGGATGCGCGCCAACTCATCATTGGTATGCCCAGTCGTTCCGATCACCATCCGGATCTTTTTTTCCAGACACGCTGCCACCAATTCGTCAGTGAAATGATGGGTGGTAAAGTCGATCACGGTGTCACATTTGGCCAGTCCCAACCCGAGATCATCACCCACATCAATGGCAGCGCCCACAGCCACACCCTGCTCCTCAGAAGCTCGGATCACGGCTTGTCCCATTCTGCCCTTGCAGCCCGTCACTAAAACGCTTGTCTCAATCATGGTTTAATTCGAAGCCTATCATAGGGGTAGAATGAATCGATTTGCAACCGCCGGAGCACCGAAACCGCTCAAACAGGGGCGGCTTGGTTTTCTAGCCGGCGGTGTGACCATCAGTCTTAGCCTCGCCATCTTTCTCTGGATCCTCGCTCTTTGCCAGCAGTTTTACGGCATGGGTTTCTGAGTTGCTCCCTTGACCCTTACCGCCGCAACTCCATCTGCACGGCAGCATCCACCTGATCCAACTCCCACCCGTTCAGCGCCTGCTTCACCAGCCTTTCCGTGGTCTCTAGCCGACTCCTCCTCATGCGCAACGATTCTTGAGCGGGCTCACCGCTACTCGCTCCGGGCTCTGGGTTTTCCCAGACCTTCGGTTTCGTTTGAGCAAAGGCAGCATAGAGCCCCATGACGCTGGCTGCCCCCATCTGCTTTTCTATCCACCGGACCGCAGCCGCACTGTAGTGGTACTGCACCCAAACCTCCTCTGGGTTCTTCACCCCTGCCCCCATGAAGGGTTGCGCACTCAAATGTGCCAACACGCGCCCCCCTGGTAGCCGCCGCCTCAACGCATCCGTGCTAAAACTGTCCAACTGCCCCGCATAATACGTTGCTACCCCTTCCACCAACCACGCTGGCGTCCACGGTCGAGTCAGTGGGGCTAAAGCCAAATGCACCAGTTCATGTTGCATCGTCACGAGTCGGTCCGGCTTACCCCAACTCCGCTGCAGGGCAGAGAAGTGGGAATCGTTGACATACATTGCCTGATTCATGACTTGCAGTCGTCCCTCACGCAGCCCGTAGGCCGCTGAAGTCGCCCCAGAAAACGTACCCGGATCACGCCCTGTCAACGCACGGAAATCATCCTTGTCAGGTATCACAAACGCCGCATAGCGCGATCCCGGAACCACCGGCGTTTTCAACAACCGGGACCAAGCCTTTTCCAATTGTTCCCCTGCACTTCTCGCTCTCCGTGCGCCCTCCTCAGCCGCAAGTTGGTAGAACACCAAAAAATGCTCGGTGGCTAGGACCTCGGTAAATCCACGCTCCCAAAACAGTTGCCGCCCCTCGACCCGCACCCGCATCACTCTCCACGGAGCATCGACCGCAGAGCGTCGCAACTCACACCGCCACTGCGATACAAATTCATTCTCTCTTGGCAGACCCGCCAGGAGACACCGCATTTCAACCAGGAGTCCCGTCACTTCCAATTCATTCCCCTCCAATTTTTGCATGGCTGGCACGTGAAACTCGACCCACGAAATAGGCACCCGAACCATCCCCGCCAGAGCACGCGCTTGAGTTTCACGCTCCCCCTGTTCCTTGGCAAACCCTTCAAGATAGCCAGCCTGATCCCTGCGCTGAAGCTTCCGACTCATCGCCTCCCAAAAGGCGGTGACAGAAGCAAACCGCCGCTCCTCCGCCTGAAGAGCCTCCACTCCAGCCGCTTCTTTGATGCCCTCCTCCGTCACCGCCCGCTTTACCACCAACCACCCTCCCTCCGACTTATCGTACACCAGGGCCAATGGCTCGTAGCCAGGCATTAAAAGGGATAAAGTGGCTGCCGCATGGGGATGCGGCAGGGCAAATGCGGCTGTCCCCCGCCTTTTCTGCCCTGGCGACCAAACCGCCCCCTCGGGAGCTAATCCATCCGCTAGAGCCCCCGATACACTCACGGGTGTCAGTAACTCTGATTCCTCCGTCAAAAGCCGCAAATCTCGCAGGCTCAGTTTGCCAGACCACTTCAACGGAAATCGCGTCCTATTTTCTGCCACCACCTCAAACACCAATCGCCCCTCAGCCACCTCGACCTCCGCAATCGTCAGCGAAAAAGCTGCCACCGCCTCTGCCACCGGCCTCATCGCGAAATCTCGCGCCATCTTCTCCCGCAGTCCTCCCAAATCCATGGGGGTAAATCGACGCGCTTCTTCGAGCCTAAAAGCGATCGGTGAAAAGGGTGGAACCGTGAGCGTTAACGGACCCTCCAACCACATCCCATCATCCCCTTCTGCCAAAGTGAAGTTCACTTCCCCGACGTGGACTGTGCCCGGCCTTAATCCCGCCTCAAACCCAGGCCGCAAAAGCCTTTCATCCTCTATTTCCGCCTCCAGCACGCGACCCAACCGTGCCGATTCCAAGCGCACAGCACCCGTCGGCGCCTCAATCTTTCCGTTAAAAGTCTCTGCCCTCGCATTCCGATACCCCAGCCGAACCCCCACGGCCCGCCCAGTCACCTGCACCGACAACACCCCCACCTGCAGACCGACCAACTCTGGCCGCAAACTTCCAGCCCCCATCTCCACCTTAAACACGCCCTCCACCGCACCAGCCTGGATTCCACTGAATACTACCACCATCAACAGGACTTGAGTTAGCTGAAACATCGTGAATGACTCCCAAAACGCCCCCCTAGCTGGCGTTGGTTCGCTCCCACAAACATTCCACCGCTGCCACCACCGCGCTAGCCTGAACTCTCTCCATCGACCCACCACTCATGCGCGGTTCAAAAAGAGTCACCGGTCCCTCCAAGTTAGCGGTCAGCACCACCGACTTATCATGCAACGGACGCCAGTGAAAAGGATTCGTCGGCCCATAGAGCACCACCTGCGGCACCTGCCACATCGCGGCCAGATGCATTGCCATGCTATCCACTCCGACCGCTAACCGCGCCTGTCGCATCAACGCCGTAAGTTCGGCGAGATTCAATTGCCCCGTCAAATCCACCACCTCCGCGTGCTCTCGAATGAACGCCACGTCCGGCGCCTCTAGACCCACACCCGTACCCGTCATTACCACCTGAAGGCCCAAGTGCCGAAGTCTTTTGGCCACTTCTACCCAACGCTCCGCAGGCCAGAATTTCTCCCTCCGCGCTGTACCGGGATGCAAAATGGCAAACGGAGATCGAATGCCGGCAGCGCCAATCTTTGATTCCAGCCGTTCAAGCAGCGACGCAGGCAATTGAAAAACCTCACCCTTAGCTGCCCCAGCAAACGCTCCGCAAACCTCAGCGACCAGTGCCCGGTGAAACGCCACGGTATGCAATTCCCGCACAGAGGCTGCACATAGCTGCGTGTAAGCACTCACCCGCAGCCCCTGACCACTGAACTTCTGATAGCCAACCCGCACCGCCGCGCCGCTCAGCCTCGTCATCAGCGCAGCCCTGTCTGTCCCGGTGAAGTCCAAACACAAATCCCACTCACCCACCGTCACCGCCGCCCAGACGGACGCATTCAGCCGTTTCGGGAAATAACTCAGCACTCGCGTCGGACCTAACAAGCACTCCGCCAAATCCCGACTGTTGCCCGCCGTTACTAATTCAATGTCCGCATTCGGAAAGGCCAGACGCAGATCAGCCAAAGCTGGCGCAGTCAGGATCAAGTCCCCGATGCGCTTCATCTGCAGCACTAAAATGCGCTTTACCTTATTCACCGCCGCCCCTCCATCACACGTGCATAGCCCTGCAACAGGCGCGTCCGGTAGTGTTCCCACGTCAAACAGTTTGCCACCCGTTCCCGGCCTTTTTTACCCATCTCCACCAAGCGATCTCGATTTGCCGCCGCCCGCTCCAGCGCCGCCGCCAGAGCCTCCACATCATTCGCCGGGATGATGACTCCAGTCTCCCCGTCCACCACAGCGTCCCCTGACTCCTGCGTCGTGATCAACGGCAGACCACACGCCGCAGCCTCCAGCGTGGACTTCGCAAAACCCTCGCACTCACTGGGAAAGACAAAGACCGCCGACTGCCTCAGTTCCGCCTGCACATCCGGTGTGAAACCGGTCACACGGACATTCGCCGTCCCCCACTGATCCAAATGCCGCTTCATTTCGCCATGAAGCGTCCCCACCAGGACCAATTCCGCGTCCTTCAAACCCAGTTTTTTCCAAGCTTCCAGCAGCAAATGGACTCCCTTCCGCTCAATCAAAGCCCCGACAAAACATACCCGAAAAATCTCCGGCACCGTGCCCGGTTGATAACGCTCGATGTCCACCCCACGCGCCACGTAATGCAACTTCTGCTCTGGCACACCCGCCATCAAAAAGGTCTCAGCAGACTTTCGCGAAGGCACCAGAATCAGATCGGCCAAATCATACTCCGCCAGCATCTCCAGCCGACTGATCTCCAAGCGCGCAAGCCAAGACCGCTTCCCTCCCAGACGCTGTTCTCGTTCCGTGCGTGTCTCGCCCGCCTTTTGTTTGCCCTTGTTTCGATGCCACGTCGGAATGTCCATCACCGATGGCACCCCCAGCCGCCGCGCCTCGATCAGCGCCCGGAAACAATCCCCCGACCATCCATGAAAA
>JBIIUD010000205.1:0-5648 GCA_044340175.1 Verrucomicrobiaceae bacterium | reverse complement strand
CTCCGTCACGATCTCCAAGAACTCCACCAACGGATCAAACCCACTCTCCTCCAGCACCACCGCCCGCTCCGCACTGGCGGTGAACCCACCAGCGCCCCAAGCGCCCCACTCCGTCCGCGTCACACAGCGCCGCCCCAGCCCATCATAAACCGCCGACCACCGGAACGCATAAGCCGCCTCCGAATCCCCCGCCAGCGGCACCTTAAACTCAATCACCTGAGTCAAGCGCCCCGCCGCATCCCAAGTCAGGTTTTGTTGCCGCCCATCCGCCCAGGAGCGGCTCACCACCTGCCCCTCGTCATCCATCGCCAGCGTCACATTGCAAGATATCAAAGCGATGCGCGCTGGGTGGCATGCCAAAACAAACCAACGCATCCCGCTAAACGAGGACAGGCCAAACACCACCCTGCGATTTGGCAAACACTCCGTGAAAGGGCCATCGGACCAGTCTAATCCTCCACACCACCGACGGCGAAACAGCGCACGCTAAACGCAATAGAGATACCCCGCAGCTACAAGGATTCAGCATCAAAAGTGGCGAGTTTTTGGCGGGGTGAGTTTTTTTCGCCCGCTTTTTCACCCCTCCATTCAAGCTAAATCCCTTATTTTATAAGCTGGAGCCGGATGCGAGAGTCGAACTCGCGACCTGATGATTACAAATCAACTGCTCTACCACTGAGCTAATCCGGCGTCGCTTGGCCTAGCGATGGAGGACCGCCAGGGAGGAGCAGAATACCGGAATGTGGCGTCACAGCAACTTGAAATCGTTTCATTGCGAAACTCGCAGGTCTGCGCTCTCCATAATCCAACATTGATCCTCATGCCCAAGCTGCTTTTTGCCACCACCAATGCCCACAAGACCGACGAAGTGCGCCAAATCCTCGGCCCTGATTGGGAGATCGAAAACCTGCGCGCTCACCCTGGCCTGCCCGTTCCCGACGAGACCGGCTCTACCTTTGAAGCCAATGCCATCATCAAAGCCCTGTCCGCCAGCGAGTCCCTGCCGGGTCTTCTGGTGCTGGCCGATGATTCCGGTCTGGAAGTCGATGCGCTTGCTGGCGCCCCCGGTGTCTGGTCAGCTCGTTATGCAGGGCCCGAGGCCACTGATGCGGACAACCGGGAGCGCTTGAAAAGTGAACTCGCCCCGCTGGCGGCAGCGAGCCCAAACCCAGTCTTCACGGGGCGCTTCCGCTGCTGCATGGCGCTTGCAAGGGATGGCCAAGTGCTCAGCACCCATTTCGGCTCGGTCGAAGGTTGCCTGCGCCTCACAGAACAGGGAAAGGGCGGCTTTGGCTACGATCCCTTGTTTGTCCCCGAAGGTTTTGCAGACACCTTTGGGGTGCTGCCATCCGAGGTGAAAAATCAGCTCAGTCATCGCGCACGCGCCTTGGCGGCTCTGACGGCGTGGTTACGCCTCCAATGATTGAACGATTGCCCCGCCCAACGGTTCTCTCCTCCATGCCTTTTTCGCCTCGCCTCTTGCTCAGCCTGCTTCCCGCGCTGCTCTGCCAGTGCCAGACGCCCTACGGCCCCTCGCCTGACCAGCAGCCGATGGCTCCCCTGTTCGGTCCCAGCTCGGGAGCTGCATCGGCTTCCCACCCGACTTACCCAGTTCCGCCGCCCCCTCAAAAGCCGCTGCCTTCAGCACCCCAACCACCGACCCCAGCACTCGGCTATCCCGCTTATCCCACCCAAGCCACTCCCGCGCCACCCGCCCCCGTGGCTGCTTGGCGAGTGGAAAAAACGTCAAGCCCAGAGGCACTGCACCCAGGGGCTCGCTACCATGAAGTTCGACTCGCCTCCGCACAGGACCGTCTCCGGCTGGATGTGATCCTCTTTGATTCGCGCCAACTCCGGCTCGCGGTCATCGACCAACCCAATCCGCAAGCGGGCGGCCGCATCATCACCGAGGCCATGCGTTTTCACCGGGCTGTCGCAGGCATCAATGGCGGTTTCTTCTCGCCCGAATTCGTACCCATCGGTCTCACCATTGCTCGCGGTAAGGCTTTGACTCCCTTTGCTCAGTCCAATCTCATTTCCGGCATGGCGCTGCAAATGGGAGATCAACCGTACTTGATTTGGAATTCGGAATATCAAGGGCACGCAGGTGTCACCGACGTCCTCCAGTCCGGACCCCGACTGGTGGACCATAGCCGACCCATCCCCGGACTGGAAACCGCGAAACCCCGCGCCCGCAGTTTCATCGCCACCGACGGCAATTTCCTCTGGGCCATCGGCACAACAGACGCCTGCACTCTGGGCGGACTGGCCAGTGCCCTTTGCACTCCGGGTGCCCTGCCCGGCCTTGCGACCATGCGGGCGCTCAATCTGGACGGCGGAAACTCCACAGCCCTCTGGTTCCGCAATGCCTCAGGCAAAGAGACCGCCCGTCCCGGTTGGTCCACGGTCCGTAATTACCTCGCCATCCTTCCCAAGTAACCCACGCTCATTATGCCAACCGATCACCCCTTCCTCTTCGACCTGCTCGCCACACCCAGCCCGACCGGCTTTGAGATCCGTGGCCAGCGCAAGTGGGTCAACTATGTGCGTGGCTTTGCGGACGTGGTCGAAAATGACGCCTACGGCTCCGCCTGGGCCACCCTGAAAGGCAGCAATGCCAAAGCCCCGCTCATCATGCTCGAAGCTCATGCGGATGAGATCGGTTACATGGTCAAACACATTTCCAAAGACGGCTTCCTGTTTGTCGATCGCGTCGGCGGCTCCGATGTGGCCACGGCGCGCGGTCGCAGAGTGGACATTCTCGGCGACAAAGGCACGGTCCGCGGCGTCATCGGGAACATCGCCATCCACATCCGGAACCGCGAGGACGAAAAGGTGCCTAAAGTCCATGAACTCTGGATCGACATCGGAGCCTCCAGCGAGGCCGAAGTCAAAAAAGCAGGCATTCGTGTCGGTCACCCCTTGGTCTATGCGGACGGCGTCGAAGCGCTCGGCAAACACAAGCTGATTGGCCGCGCCCTCGACAATCGCATCGGCGGCTACATCATCTCCCAGGTGCTGGCAGGTCTTGCCAAAGCCAAGACCCGTCCCGCCGCCACCGTCGTCGGTGTGAATGCCGTTCAAGAGGAAATCGGCGGTCATGGCGCGCGCATGGTCGCCCACCGCCTCATGCCTGACCTAGCCATCGTCTTGGATGTCACCCACGGCACCGACACTCCCGAGGTGAACCATCGGAAACATGGCGAGGTCAAACTCGGCGCTGGCCCCAGCCTGACCCATGGCAGCGCCAATCATCCCAATGTGGTGCAGCGGCTCATGGCCGTCGCAGAAAAAGCAGACATCCCCCTCCAGCACGAGTCTTCCTCACGCTTCACCGGCACCGATACCGATGTCATCTTCAATCAAAAGGAAGGCATTCCTAGCGCGCTTGTTTCACTGCCCCTGCGTTACATGCATTCGGTCGTCGAACTTTGTGATCTGAGGGACGTGAGCCACACCATTGATCTGCTCACCGCGTTCGTCCGCGACATCAAGCCGACGGACTCATTTCACATCAAGCTCTAGAGCTGAGTCGGTCTACTTCCCAGCCTCTTCATCCCACCACGAAACGAGCATTTGCCGCGCGCGCCGCACCCGGCCCTCGACGGCTCTGACCGACAGACCCAACACCTCCGCACACTCCTCCTGACTGAGCCCGTCGAGACCGCACAAAGACAGCGGCAGACGCAAAGACTCGGGCAGCACTCGCAGCCCGCGCTCCAGTTTCTCCATTTCACTGCGCCAAACGCTGGCATCGTCAGGGCGCACCGCTGCGCAGGGCAGATGCATCTCTTCAAGGTCCAACCGGATGGTCAACCGTGCCTGCCCGGCCCCTCGGCTGCGGGTGCGATCCCGGCACAGATTCAACGCGATGCGCATCAGCCACGCGCGGAATCTGCCTTGATGCTCATAGTTCGGCAGCGCCTGCCAGGCCCGCAAAAAGCAATCTTGGCAAACCTCCTGAGCATCCTGCGTGCTACCGAGCCAGCGCAAACAGCAGCGAAAGACATCCCCTTGATAGCGCTCCACCAGCAACCTGAACGCCCCGGTCTCGCCCTGGCTGGCACGTCGTAGCAGCGCCGCCTCCGCGTCGACCGCTGCCTGGTCTTCCCCCAGCAGCGCTCCCTTCAGCCCAGTCAGCGCCTCAATCATGATGTAAAGCCTCCTCCTCATGCTGGGCCTCATGCACCAGGCTATCGTGCGTCCACCTCAAGAGCTTGGCCTGTTGATCTTCATTGAGATGCGCCTTCATCTGATAAAAATGCTCCAGGGTCAGCTCCTGCAGACGCCGTTGCGCAGCGCTCAACCGCCCCAGCACCTCACGCGTTTGCTCCGTCATCGCCGCCGCCTCCCGCACCTGTTTGGCCAGTTCACCTCCGACCGTGCGGATCTCCGACCGCAGTTTTTGGCGATCTTGTTCAAAGGCCGCCTCAAAAGGCTCGAGCACCTGGTGCTGTTCCTTGGACAGTTTCAAATGCCGGTGCATCCACTCGTGAAACGCCGCCTCGGGCTCCCGGGCCGCCACGCTGTGCCCGTGCTTTGCCAATCCGCCGCGCACTAGCCACCAACTCACGCCACCGGACACCACCGCAGTTGCCAAGATCCATAACAGACCGGCGATCCACCGACGTTGTGCTCCCCTATTCATGCATGAGTCCCTGCCTGCTTACTCCCACCAGCCCAGGCCACTGCCTTGATACAAGGTCAACACCGGCGGCTCTGGCTCGACCTGATTGCCAGCCCAGAGCGCTGAGACCGCCGCCACCGCGATCACCGCCACCGTCAGCCCCATCAAAAAGCGTGGTGACCACAGCACCGCCATCTGTGGCCCCAAACCTGCCAGCACCCGGCTCGAGAAGTCCACGGGCAAGTCACGCACCGCTTTACCTCGGCGTGCGCCCCGCATCAGATCTTCCAGTTGCTGCTCCGTCATGGCGTCTCAAAAGCGGCCGCACTCGGCCCGGATAGGGTTGTTTGATCACATCACCATCCCGCCATCGACCGCCAGGACTTGTCCCGTGATGTAACGCGCATCATCGCTGGCCAGGAAGACCGCTGCTGCCGCGATGTCCCGAGCCTGCCCAAAACTTCCCAGCGGAATCTTATTGAGAATGCCTTCCTTCAGTTGGTCATTGAGCACGTCCGTCATGTCCGTCTCGATGAACCCGGGTGCAATCGCATTGACCGTCACCGCCCGACCGGCAAACTCGCGCGCGACCGACTTGGTGAAGCCGATCAGCCCAGCCTTACTCGCCGCATAATTGGCCTGACCCGCATTGCCGATCAACCCGATCACCGACGCCACATTGATGATGCGTGCCCCTTTTTGCTTCAGCAGACTGCGCTGGAAGGCCTTCACCAAGTTGAAAGCCCCCTTCAAGTTCGTGTTCAGCACCACATCCCAGTCCTCATCACTCATCCGAAGCAAAAGCCCGTCCTTGGTCACGCCTGCATTGTTGACCAGGATGTCCACATGACCGAAATCCGCCAGCACCTGCTTGCCCAGTTCCGCCGTCGCCGCGCTGTCCGCCACATCCACCGCATAGGCCTTCGCCGCTCCGGGGTGCAAGGCATTGATCGCATCAGCCGCCGCCTGCGCATTCGCTGCCGTCCGGCTCACCACCGCCACCTTCGCGCCTTCCGCAGCG
>JBIIUD010000204.1:0-5655 GCA_044340175.1 Verrucomicrobiaceae bacterium | reverse complement strand
TTATGGCACCGCCGGCAAGCCCGTGAACATCATCGAGCGCAACCTCTGCTACAACAGTGGCGACCACGTCATGCAGGTGCAGGGAGAGGCCATCGTGCGCAACAACGTGCTTATCAACGGCGTCGGCTCCGGTTTTGCCAGCACCGATCACCAGGGCAAGACCCTGAATTTGCAGGTCCTTCACAACACCATCATCAATAGCGGTCATGCCTTTCGCGGTGGCTCCTGGAATGATCGGGCAGGCATGGTGCTGGCCAACAACGTCTTGTATTCACGCGATGCCAACGCCCTGCACTACGCCAACGGCAATACCGGTGTGCTCAGCGCTGGCAACGTCGTCTTCGGGCACGGGCCCAAAGAAGGCTGTGTTCGGGGGCGGGGCATTGAAGACTTTCCTGGCCTGACCTGGGATGCTGCCAAAACGGACGCCACTCCTGCGCCGGATGCCCGCCTGGATCACGCCGATGCCGCGCATCTCCTCAAAACTGACTTCCAAGGCAAACCTCGTGCTCAGCCTACTAGCGGCGCGATGGCGCGCTGAGCTCTGCGCGGTGCGCCATTTCAACGCCTGCGCCCGCCTAGCAGGCACAGGCTTGCCAGCGTTTTCTCAACGAAGTTCGTGAAGCATCCAGGCTAGAAGCTTGCCCACACCGTGGGTGTAGGCGGAGAAGGAATGGGGTGTGAGCGTGGCGGGGTCCTTTCCCACCGCGTTTTTGCAAACGCGCCTACGGGTCGCCAAAAACAAGTCCTTCCCCGAGTGTCTGGCGCTAAGCGGCCCTGCAGTGTTGACGACGAAACATGAAATATGGGGACAAAAAAATGGGGTGGAAGGACACTGCCTTCCACCCCTGGGTTTGATTGAATGATTGAATGATTGAATGATTGAATGATTGAGCTAGATCAGGGCAGGGTGATCGAGTCGCTCGACTCCAGGTTCAATGTCGCATCATAGACAAATCCGGCAGCGGTGATTCGAGTCACCGAAAAGGAGAAGGTGCCTGGGGATCTGGTTGTGGGCGATCTGAAGGATGCCACGCCTCTGCGGTTGGTGCTGACTGAGGCTGTGCTGGAAACGATGCCCGACCAGGTGCCTGCAACGGTAGCGCCACTAATGAGCCTGCCTGAGGCGTCACGCACGGTCACGTCTGCGGTGGCGTTGCGATTGCCGTTTCGGCTGGTCGTGGCACTCATCGCAATGTTGGCCACATAGACCTTAGCGGCGACTGGAGCCACCGAGACGGTAATGGTCACTTTGGCTGAGCCTGACAATCCACCGTTATCCCAGGCCACGAGTGTTGCCTCATAAGTGCCAGGGTTGCTGTAGGTGTGGGTTGGGTTGGCAGCGGTTGAGCCATTGCCATCTCCGAACTGCCAGTCGTAGGTGGTGATGGACCCATCCGAATCCAAGGTGCCAGCGCTGGAGAAGTTGACTGCCAGTGGAGCGGTGCCGGTCGTCACGTTGGCTGAAGCCACGACGACAGGCGGCTGGTTACCGCTAGCCACGAGAGTGCCTGTCAGGGAGTATTCGCCCAGGCTGCCATAGTCGTTGTAGGCGGTGATGGGGTCACCTGTTCCGACTCCATCCAATGCGAGGTAGTAGGTGCCCTCTGGCAGACTTGCCGACAAAGGTCCCGCAAGGCCGACTGGATTGGCGTGTGTCACCAGAGAACCCGCCCCATCGTAGATGGCCAATTCGATGTCCAAATTGGGCGAGGGAGTGGCGGGCACGGCTGTAAAGCTGATCAATCCTGCGCCGGTGGTGAATTGAAACAGGTCGGCATCTGTCCGGCTGCGGATGATGCCGTTTGAAACCACTGAGGCCCCACTCAAGAGGGTTGCGGTAGTGATCGAATCACCATGATCATCTGGGCGCAGCGTGATGCCTTCCCCGAGCATGACCGTCGTGTCATCTTCGAGATTGTTGGCGGACACGTACTCGCCTTTGCTCCACTGGGTCACCTCCTTGTAATAACCGACACCCATGATGGGGGCCCAGTTGCTGTGACCTTCATAATATTCGACCGTGGTAATGCCGGCGGCATCTCTCTGTCCGTCATGCTTCAGGCGGAGGGTGTGACCGACTTCATGACTGGTGGCTTCTGCCGTGTATTTTTCGTTGCCGGTTCCGAGCTGCGCCGTGAAGACATAGCAGGGTGTGTCCGTGTTCCAATCGTAAGAGCCCAGGTAGGCGACGCCTCCAGCGCCAGATTTGAACCAATCGAAACTGCTGCCGCCGATGCAGACGCGCACCCCATAGGCAGCATCGGTGCTGACCGTTTTCCTGAGGGCGTCCACGACTGGAGCTTCTGTCGTGACATCCACGTCATAGGGCATGAAGTCTTCGGCAACGCGCTTCCAGATGCCCTGCATACGGGCGAGCTCAATGTCGCTGAAACTGGCGGTATTACCATCAATGTCATAGGGTGGTGTGGCAAAGTCGGCGCCAGCGTTGAAACTGGTATTCCAAGACGTGCCGGAAGTGACATGGCCATCGAAATCGAGATGGATGACTTTCGTGGCCCCGGGGCGACTGTGCAGCTTGAAGGTATCTGCAAGCGGGTACGTGGGTTGGGTAACGGTCCCTGCGGCGCCGACGGCACCGGCGGCTGCTTCAGTGGGTGCCATCAGGCCAGCGCACACATAGTGCAGGTAGCCCTGTCTGTCGGCACGCATGGAACGCTCTTCCCGCAGCATCTGCCTGAACTCGGCCTCTCCGTAGCCATACCAGCTTGCCAGTTCGGCCATCCTAGCCCCGGCGCGTGCGGGAAGTTCGGTGGCGTTGATGGTCCTCGGCAGGTTGAGGGTGGGGAAGGCACGTCCAGCGGGATTGACTTCTTGGCCCGAAGCGCCCGTTGGATTCGACAGAGCCGTCAAGACAAAGGCTGACGCCGTTAGGTAGCGATTGAGTGGGAAGTGCATATAATAAGAATTCGAAACAATACGATCTTTAACCCTTTCCGACAAGATTATATGCGCGGGTTATGCCTTTATTTACAAAGTTTTGACGGATTTAGGTGCGGCATTTATAAGAAGAAAACGAAAAACTGAATAAATCACAAATGAATGTTTAGCATTATGTTGTAATGATTTAAGACAAAGCATTATCTAAGGGGATTCGAAGGCGATCACTGGTGCAGTGCTGCCGGGGATGGCTCCGATTGCAGGGTTGGCGTTGGCCAAGAAACAGGCCCGGGTGCATGCTCAGAGCGCTTCAAAAGAAACTAGCACCCCTCCCTCCTTCCGTGTCAGCGGCAGATCTTGGGCGACGTTCGCCTGGTAGGATTGTCCTTCAAGCGGACACGCTGTTCAGAGCGGTCTAACGCTTTTCTTCATCGACTGAAGAGTCGTGTTGAGGTGGGGTGGCTGTGGCTGGTCGCTTAGGCTTTGGGGGCGCAGGCTGGAATTTGATGCCACGGGCTTCTTTCCAGGGGCGCGGGGTTTTGGCGGGGACTCGTTTCATGGGAT
Organism: Verrucomicrobiaceae bacterium; assembly: GCA_044340175.1. Classification (GTDB taxonomy): domain Bacteria; phylum Verrucomicrobiota; class Verrucomicrobiia; order Verrucomicrobiales; family Verrucomicrobiaceae; genus JAGRPD01. The sequence goes on along the minus strand of JBIIUD010000204.1, from coordinate 2,190 downwards.
TCAGTGTTTTGCCGGAAAGCTAAACCACTAGCTCCAGAACGGGTTATCAGGCTGAGTATTTGGCCAGCAGGTCTGCGGCCTTTGTGGGATCCACCTTTTCGTGGAAATCATCTTCGACCATGCAGACGGGTCCGAAGCCACAGGAGGCGAGGCATTCGGCAAATTCGATGCTGTATTTTCCGTCGGCGCTGACTGAGATGGGATGATGATGGTCGGCGTGAGAGCGGTCGATGCCAGCTTCTTTGCACAGGGAGTCCATCAGTTCATAGCTACCGGCCATGGCGCAGGAAAGGGTGCGGCAGACGCGGATATGGTATTTGCCAGGAGCAGACTGGCGGAAGCCAGGATAAAAAGTCACCACTTCCAGGACTTGAATGGGTTCGAGGCCGAGTTTGGCAGCTACCCAATTGACGGCTTCATCCTGGATGTAGCGGAAGTGATGCTGGATGAGATGCAGCAGGGGCAGCACAGCGCTGCGTTTGGAGACGGGGTAATGGGTGATCACCTCGTCCATTTTTTTTTCCAGATCGGAAGGAACTTCAAACGCCATGATGCAGGGAAACGATAAGGTCAGTTGATTCGGTGGGCAGTGGTTCAGCGGTCACACTCACCCATCACGAAATCCAGGCTGCCCAGGATGGAGGGGATGTCACTGAGCATCTCACCTTTGAGCAGTTTGGGCAGGATGCAGAGGTTAATGAAGCTGGGGCTGCGGATTTTTAAGCGGAACGGTACACCACCGCCCTTGCTGCAAATGTAAAAGCCAAGTTCGCCCTTGGGATTTTCTGCGCCGAAGTACACCTCTCCTGGAGGGGCGTCGATGCCTTGGGTGGCGATGATGAAATGGTGGATCAGTTCCTCCATCTTCATCATCACACCTTCTTTTTTCGGAAGCAGACCCTTGGCTTCGGCCACATTGATCGCTCCGCCCGGCATGGTTTTGATGACCTGGCGTAGGATGCGAACGCTCTGACGCAGCTCTTCCATGCGGACGAGGTAGCGGTCATAGCAGTCGCCCTTGGTACCGACGGGGATATCGAAATCGTACTTTTCGTAGCCCAGGTAAGGGTGGGCTTTGCGCATGTCGAACTCGACGCCGGAAGCGCGCAGGTTGGGGCCGGTGAGGCCGTAAGCGATGGCGTCTTCTTTGGAGATGAAGCCCACATCCTGAGTGCGGCCGATGAAGATGGCGTTTTTGGAGAGCAGCTTGTTGGTTTCTTCGATGACGGGTTCGAGTTCGTCGAGGAACTTGGTCAGGGCCTCCAGGAAACCGGGGGGCAAATCCCGGATCTGACCGCCGACACGGGTGTAGCTAGTGGTGAAGCGTGCACCGGTGAGCTGCTCGCAGAGATTGTAGATTTTTTCGCGCTCGTTGAAGGTGTAAAGGAACACCGTCATGGCACCGACATCCATGGCGAACACGCCGACGCCGAGGAGGTGGGCGGAGATGCGGGCCATCTCGCAGCAGAGCACACGCAGGGCTTGACCACGTTCAGGCAGTTCCCAGCCCATGAGTTTTTCGACCGCACAGGCGTAAGCGACGTTGTTGGCCAGGGGGGCAAGGTAGTCCAACCGATCCGTGTAGGGCACGAACTGGTTGTAGTGCATGTTTTCGGCGATCTTTTCGTCCCCGCGATGCAGGTAGCCCACGTCTGGGTCGGCTTTTTCGATCAACTCCCCATCGAGTTCCAGGACCAAGCGCAGCACGCCGTGAGTGGCGGGGTGGGAGGGGCCCATGTTAAGCACCAGCTTCTCGCCGACGAGGTCGGTGGTGGTTTCCTCCAGGGCTTCGAGCTGACGTGCCGCTTTGGCGGCGGTGTCCGGGGCTTCGAAATCACGGGTAACAGTGGGCATAGCAAGAGGGTTTGGGACTATTCTACGCCCCCCACTGAGCGGCAAGGCGAATTTGTGAAAAATTTCACAAGCGTTTTTGTTTCTGAGTGGCGGATGGGGCGCGCGTTAGTTCGTATGTCCAAACCATTTGCGCAATGGCATGGAGCGCTGTTCGTTATCTGCGGTAATGGTGCGCTTTCTTGGACTCTGGATTCTTGGTGGTTCGCTGGCCTGCTGGAATGCGGTGCTGGCGGAACCAACGTATGTGGATGACACCACGCGTGCTCTGTCGCCTGCGGCGCAAGTGGAGTTGGAGCGGGAGTTGGCCGCCTTTCACTCCGAAACGGGCGTGCGTCT
>JBIIUD010000203.1:0-5658 GCA_044340175.1 Verrucomicrobiaceae bacterium | reverse complement strand
GACAAACCTCGGCTTCTCCCCCACCTGCCACCCCGGATAAATCCCATTCGTCAGCCACACCTTCCCCATCGGCTTCGGCAGAAACTCCTGCCCATCCTTCGTCTTCTGCCCCGCCACATGATACGACCCCGGCGCCAGCGCCTCCGGTGTCACCGGCGGCTTCCCGTCTTCCCCCTCCCAAACACAAGCAATCCGCAACAAATCCAGGTCATAACAAGCCCAAACATTATTCCCCAAATTCAGCACCAACCCCCGAGGCGTCAGATTGTCCTTCGGAAACCCCTCCCCCAGCTCACGACAATCCAGCACCGTGCTAAAAAACGGAAAATCCTTCTCCACAAAGTCCCCCCACGGCGAATTCACCGCCTTCTCCTGCCCACACACCCAACCCGCAGGCATCACCAGCCACGCACACAACATCAACAACACAAACCGTACCATCATCATCAAACGAAACCCTTTTCTGAAATCCTTCAACTCGGTGCCCCCAAAGCCCAAGGGCGCACGGAAATCCGATTCCGCAGCATGACCGCCCCCCACTGCGGACTCAAGTCCGCGCCTCCCCACGTAGGCGCACTTCCAAAAGTGCGTCACCCCGTTCACTTCCCCTTCAATACCGCACGTCACGCGAACCCTCACCCTTCGACCACCCGCTGCGGACTCAAGTCCGCGCTCCCCCGTAGGCGCACTTGCAAAAGTGCGTCATTCCACAACTCCACCCCCCTCACCCATCCCCCTCAAGCCTTCGCCCAGACCAGCCTCGGCATCCGCCGCACCGACGCCTCGACATTATGCGCCAGCACCAGCAGCACGCTGAAGCCCGCATCACTGAGCAGACTGTTGCGCAGAAACGTCCATGTTGGCGGGAACCCTGGCAGCCCCGTCGTCATCGCCTGCGCCCAACCGGCCACCGACTTCGCATACTCCGGCATCACCGCCCATGACAGCGTGTTCGTCACCCCGTAAAACACGAGGCTGCAAACCACGGCACCCGCCACCGTTCCCAACCCACCCACATTCCCACGCAACCGTACCCCTGCCACCGCAGCCAAAGCCAAAAGCCCATACACCACCGCCATCGTGCCCGGAAACGCCAGCAGCACCCCACCCTGAACCATCATGTCAGCCGCTAGCATCAATCCGACCACACCCCACCACGGCAGGACGCGCGGAAATAAAAGCGTCCCAGCAAAGGCCAACGCCATCCACGGGGAGAAATTGGGTAACACATCGGCTCCCACTTCCGTGCCCTTCACCACTCGCAAGACAAGCGCTAGAGCAATCAAGACCACGGGCAGCCAGATCGTGCGACCTTTGGATGCTGCGCCATTCGGAGAAAAATCATAATTCATCATTGTCATCATCCTGCCCCCTTTTTCGTTGCCTTCAACCACGGAAAAGCCATGGACCCTAATTCACAGGTCTTCGCACTAAAGACACCAACCAAAAGCCTCAATCATTCAATTCAAGTGCCTTCGCTGGCGTCTCCAGTCTTTGCCCAACACGTGTGTTCATAGCCATGGCTTGTGTGTGCGCAGGCAAATCCATGGCTTGCTACTGCGCACCACCGATTCTTATTTGAAGAAGACCGGAATCATCAGGATGGCCAAGATGTTGACCACCTTGATCATGGGGTTCACAGCCGGGCCGGCGGTGTCCTTGTAGGGATCCCCAACGGTGTCGCCCGTGACAGCCGCTTGGTGGGCAAAGGAGCCCTTGCCGCCGTGGTTGCCTTCCTCAATGAACTTCTTGGCGTTGTCCCACGCACCACCCGCAGAGGTCATGGCGATGCCGACGAACAAGCCGGTCACAATCGTACCGATCAGCAGACCGCCCAGAGCTTCCTTGCCGATGAATCCAGCAGCAATGACAAACACCAGCGGCAGCAGCGCCGGAACCACCATCTGACGCAGCGCGGCCTTCGTCACGATGCCCACGCACTCACCATAATCGGGAATGTCTTGGCCGGTCAAGATGCCAGGTTTGGCCAGGATTTGACGGCGCACCTCTCTCACCACCGCACCTGCAGCATTGCCAACCGCGTCCATGCTGAATGCCGTGAACAGATACGGCAGCAAACCGCCGATGAACATGCCGATGATGATCTGGGGATTGGTGAGGTCAAACGCCAACTCTGGAATCTTGCCCGTCAGGTGCAGCAGATGCGCCTTCAAATCCTCCACATAGGAACCAAACAGAACCATGGCTGCCAAGCCGGCCGAAGCGATCGCGTAACCTTTGGTGACCGCCTTCATGGTATTGCCCACAGCGTCCAGCTCATCAGTGATTTTACGAACGTCCTCAGGCAAACCGGACATCACAGCAATACCGCCCGCGTTGTCGGTGATAGGACCGAAGGCATCCAGAGAAATGATGATCCCAGAAAGGCTCAGCATGGAAACAACGGCAATGGCAATGCCATACAAGCCTGCCCAGTCGTAGCAGCACCAGATGGATGCGCAGATGGCCAACACGGGCAGAAGGGTCGCATGATGCCCCACACTGATCCCCGCGATGATGTTCGTGGCGTGACCGGTTTCAGAGGCCTTCGCGATCCGCCGTACCGGACGGTGATGGGTGGAAGTAAAGTAGTTGGTGATCCACACCACCAAGAAGGTCAGCACCAAACCCACGAGTGCGCAGTAATACAGGCTGTCGCCAGACACCATTCGCTCGCCAATTTTGAGCCCTTGAGGGAACAGATCAGCCGTGGCCCACTTGAAAAGCAGAGCTGAGATGATGCCCGACACTGCCACCCCGCCCACAAGTGCTTTGGTGGCTTCCTGCTTCACAAAGTTCACGAACCCAATCCCGATCAAGGAGGAGATGATCGACAAACCGCACAGCACGAAGGGAAACACCAAAGGCGCATCGCCACCACCGCTCGTGGTCAAGAAACCCACCAAAACCGCACCAATCAAACTCACGGCATAGGTTTCAAAAACGTCCGCCGCCATGCCAGCACAGTCGCCCACGTTGTCACCCACGTTGTCTGCAATGGTCGCCGGATTACGGGGATCATCTTCGTTCAAGTTCTGCTCGTTCTTGCCCACCAAGTCTGCGCCCACATCCGCCGCCTTGGTATAAATACCGCCACCTAAGCGCGCAAAGACACTGACAAGGGAGCTACCAAGAGCCAGACCGACGAGGGAATCGATCGCGATTTTGACCGCGTTCGGATTGCCTGCATTCAGCTTCAACGAGATCAAATAGAACCCGGCCACCGACATCAACCCAAGCGCTACCACCAGCAAACCCGTAACCGCGCCGCCATTGAAAGCGATTTTTAGCGCCGGGTGCGAACCTACCGAAGCCGCCTGAGCCGTGCGCACGTTCGCACGCACCGCGATGAACATGCCGATGTAACCCGCCAGTAGCGAGCACAGCGCCCCAACAACAAAACCGCCCGCCGTCGCCCCATTGCGCAGCCACCAGACCGCCGCAAACATCACCGCGGCGATCACCAGCACGGCTGTGTTCTGCTTGTTCAGATAGGCCTTCGCCCCCTCCTGCACCGCAGTAGCGATCTGGTGCATCTTTTCATTACCTGCAGAGGCAGCCAAGATTTGACGAATTAGCACGACAGCCACAACAAGCCCGAGCACAGCAAGGCCGATGGACATGGTAATACCCTGGTTCAACAAGATCGAATTCATTAGACGGGAGACGGACGGATGGTTGTTGGATGTCCGGAAATGGACAAGCCTGAAAGCTGCCAGAGCCGTCTCAAGCTGGCAACACCTTTTGCATTCTTTTAACAGCTTTCCTTTCTTTCAACGAAGTCGCTGATTTTTGAAAAAGATCCCCAACGCTATTTCCGACTCGACGCCACGCCTAATTTTGCCTAGCCTTCCGAGTGTAATAACCGGCGGACTCAGACGTTTCTCTCCTCCGGCATTGCTCCCAAGGCACTCCGCCTTCCATCAAAACACCAAACCGTTCCAAACCGAAATCTCCATGGCAAGTTCCCTCTCACGTCGCCGTTTCCTCGGCACCACCACCGGCATGGCCGCTGGTCTCTTCACCGCCCCCAATCTCCTGCTTCGCGGCCAAAACACAGCCGGCAAGCGCCTTAACATCGCCGTCATCGGTGCCAATGGCAAAGGCCAGTCGGACACGCAAGCTGTCACACTCGCCCACAACATCGTCGCCTTAGTGGACGTTGACCAAAACCGCCTCGACGAAGCCGCTGGCAAACGTTCCAAGCACCATCTCGATTCAGGTGAGAAAGCGCCTTCAGCCCCCAAGCTCTACAAGGACTTCCGCAAAATGTTCGACGAGATGGCCAAGGACATCGACGCCGTCATCGTCTCGACCCCAGACCACACCCACTACGCCGCCGCCATGTGGGCCATCCAACACGGCAAGCATGTCTGCGTGCAAAAGCCGCTTTGCAATTACATCAACGAAGTGCGCACCCTGCACAAGGCAGCGACCGACGCCAAGATCGTCACCCAAATGGGCAACCAAGGCCGCACCATGGAAGGCCAACGGCTCGCCAAAGAATGGATCGAACAGGGCGCGATCGGCGAGCTTCAAGAAATCCGCCTTTGGACGAATCGCCCCATCTGGCCCCAGGGTCCCTTTGCCAAAAAGGTCATGGACGCCCCTGCCAACCTCGACTGGGACCTCTGGCTCTCTACCGAACCCTCCGAACCCTACTTCGAAATGGTCATGCCTGAAGGTGTCAAAGCCTGGAAAGGCAACAACAGCCTCCACCCCTTCTCCTGGCGTGGCTGGTGGCAGTTTGGCTCCGGCGCGCTCGGTGACATGGGCTGCCACATCATGGACGCCACCTTCTCCATTCTTGGTCAATTGATCCCTGAAAAAATCGACGCTGTCAGCTCCGAGATCAGCAACACCTGCGCTCCTCAGTGGAGTTCCCTCGTTTATCACATGCCTGCCGGCAAACACAAGGCCCTCAAGGTCACCTGGCATGACGGCATGAAAGACGGCGCCCCCAACAAACCAGAAATCTCTCCGCACATGACCAGCGAGGGCGCGAAAAAGGCCTTCGAAAAAGCCTCCTCAGGCATGATGTTCATCGGCACGGAAGGCACGGTCTTCGAAGGTGAGGCCTACTGCTCCAGCCCCGTCATCTACAACGAAGAGCGCTACCTCCAGGTGCGCATCGACACGAAAGACGGCAAGATCAAGAAAACCGAAGAGCGCAGCGTCATGCCGAACAACCCCCAAGGCGAGTGGGCCCACCACATCGTCAACGGTGGCAAACCGAGCTCCAACTTCGATTACTCCTGCCCGCTCACTGAGTTTGTTCTCCTGGGCAACCTCGCCGTGCGCGCCCAGCAGAGCGTGCAGTGGGACAAGGCTGGCATGAAGGTCTCGAATGCTGAAGCGGCCAACCAGTTCGTCACTCGTCCGTCCTACCGGGCAGGTTGGTTGCCAGCCTGATTGATCAAGCCTTAGGCCCCAAGAATCAGCCCCGCCCGGTCAGCCGGTCGGGGCTTTTTCATCTCCTCAGCGAACGGTGCGCGGCACAAAGACCGCCTTCATGCCTGCCGCGCTTGCCGCTTGCATGCCCGACTCTCCATCCTCAAACACAAGGCAATCTTCGGGGTCGAGCCCCATCCTTTCAGCTGCCAGCAAAAACATGTCCGGCGCAGGCTTACCCTTCTCCACCAGTTTCGGTGTGATGAT
>JBIIUD010000202.1:0-5691 GCA_044340175.1 Verrucomicrobiaceae bacterium | reverse complement strand
ATACCCGCAATTCCAGCCCGAGGACGGCACCCCACGCGACGACTATCTCCGCCGCGTCTGCCTTGAGGGCCTGGAGTTCCGCTATGGGCGGGACGCGGCGCTCAACAGCGAAGAGCTGCGCACCCGGCTCGACTACGAACTGGGCATCATCAACAAGATGAATTTCACCAGCTACTTCTTGATTGTCTGGGACTTCATCAAATGGGCCAAAGACCATGGCATCCCTGTGGGTCCGGGCCGGGGCTCCGCGGCAGGCTCTCTCGTTGCCTATGTCATGGGCATCACCGACATTGATCCCCTGCGCTTCAACCTGATCTTCGAACGCTTTTTGAATCCCGAACGCGTCAGCCCGCCGGACGTGGACATCGACTTCTGCCAAAGCCGCCGCGGAGAAGTCATTGAGTATGTGCGCCAGAAATACGGCGAGCGCGCCGTCAGCCACATCATTACCTACGGCACTATGGGCGCCAAGAGCGTCATTCGCGACGTCGCCCGCGTCCTGGGTTGGGGATACAGCGACGCCGATAAGCTGGCCAAAATGATCCCGACGGAACTCAACATCGACCTCAAAGAGTCCGTCGAAAAGAATCCTGAACTGAAGCAGGTCCTGGAGACGGACAGCAATACCCAGGAACTCTGGAAGCACGCCACCTTCCTCGAGGGCCTCACCCGCGGCACCGGCATCCACGCCGCCGGCATCGTCATCGGCGACCGTCCGCTCGATACCTTCATCGCCCTGACGCGTGGCAACGAAGGGGAAATTGTCTCCCAGTTTGCCATGGGTCCGCTCACCGACCTGGGCATGTTGAAGATGGACTTCCTGGGCCTGAAAACGCTCTCCGTCATTCACGAGGCCGAAGAGCACATCCACAAGCGATTCCCCGATTTCCAGGTGACCAAAGTGCCCCTGGATGACACCAAAACCTTCGAACTCCTCCAGCGCGCCGAAACCGTCGCCGTGTTCCAAATGGAATCCGGCGGCATGATGAACACCTGCAAACAACTCGGCCCCGACAAGATCGAGGAAGTCATCGCTATCTTGGCCCTCTATCGTCCGGGCCCCATGCAGTTCATCCCGAACTACATCGAGCGGAAATGGGGCCGCGAGACCGTCGAGTATGCGCACCCCTTGCTGGAGAAAATCTCCGCTGAGACCTACGGCATCCTCGTTTATCAGGAACAGGTGCAGCAGGCCGCGAACTTGCTCGCTGGCTACTCCCTCGGCCAGGCCGACCTTCTCCGCCGCGCCATGGGGAAAAAGGACGCTGAAAAGATGGCCAAACAGCGCGTCAGCTTTGTCAAAGGCTGCGAGGACGCCAATGGCATCCCGTCCAAACAGGCCAATGAAATCTTCGACTTGCTGGAGAAGTTTGCTCAATACGGCTTCAACAAATCCCACTCCGCCGCTTACGGGATCGTCACCTACTACACCGCTTATCTGAAGGCCAACTTCCCTGTGGAATTCATGGCCGGCGTCCTCAGCTACGAAGTCAACAATACCGACAAGATCGCCAACTTCGTCAGCGAATGCCAGCGCATGGCCATTCAGATTTTGCCGCCGGACATCAACCGCTCCTGGCTCAAATTCACTCCCGAGGAAAGCGGCAACCCCGATCCTGACTTCCGTACTCTCACCCCCGATGGCCCAGACGCCATCCGCTATGGTCTCTCCGCCATCAAGAACGTCGGTGAATCCGCCATGGAGGGTGCCATCGCCGAACGTCAAAAAAACGGACCCTTCACCAGCCTCGAAGACTTCGCGGCCCGCATGGACTCCCGCTCTGTGAATAAGCGCATGCTGGAGGCCCTCGTCAAAGCGGGCGCCTTCGACTTCACCCAAGAGCCACGCGCCAGCATGTTTGAGCGACTGGATCAGGTGCTCTCCTCCGCCGCCTCTGCCCAAAAGGACAAAAAAGCCGGACAAGGCGGCCTGTTTGATGACTTCGAGTTCACTCAGCCCGCCACCTCCAGCACCTCAACCAGCCCCACTCGCCCCGAATGGGCTCACGACGAGATCCTCGGCTATGAAAAAGAGCTTCTCGGCTTCTACGTCAGCGGCCACCCTCTCGACAGTTACCGGGGCCATTTTGATTCCAGCAAGCTCACCAAACTCGGCCTGCTCGAAGAAGTCGATACCTCCGGCAAACCCGTCACTGTCTGGGTCGCTGGCATCGTGAACAAGGCCGATGTTCGCTACTCCAAGAAGGACAACCGCCCCTTCGCCACCCTGGTCTTGGAGGACTTCACCGGTGCCACCGAGATGATGGTCTGGAGTGACGATTACGAAAAGCACAAGGCCCTTCTCGTCGTCGGTAACGTCCTCGGCCTACGTTGCCGCTGCACCAAGGACCAGCGAACCGAGCAGAACCGCCTGACCCTTTACGACGCCAAGCTACTGCCCCCGAAAAAGTCCCGCCGCCGCCTGGATGAGAATGGCGAGGAACTGCCCGCCGATACGCCCGTCAAAGAAAAACCCGCCAAACCCGTTGAGATCCGCCCCGTCATCGTCCGCCTCAATACCGCACGCCACAGTTCTATTGATGTCGAGCGCATCTATGAGGTCATCACCCAGCATCCGGGTGACGTGCCTTTCATCATCGAGTTCACCACCGCAAAAGGCCAAAATATCCGCATGCAAGCCGCCAGTGAATTCCGCGTCGCCAACACACGCGAACTGCAAAACGCCCTCATCATCTGGCGGTGACAAGCCGCAACCCAGGCAGATGGCCATCACTCCTTTGATCCTTCATGCCATTTGATCCCGCAATCCCGCATTCGATTGTGCTCCGACACGGGTTGCCCGCGATCTTGCGGCAGCTGAGCCCTGATGATCGCGACCGCGTGCGGGCTGCCTTCCAGCGCCTGTCCTCAGAATCGACTTACCTGCGCTTCTGGACTCGCTTCCGCCAGATCAATCCCAAGTTCATCGAGCAATTGCTCGCCCCCGGAGATGCCACCCACGCCACCTGGATCATCATCCTCACCGACAGCACGGACATCCCAGGCGTCGGTGGCGGCTCATTTTGGCGAATTTCCCAGTCACCCTCCTTGGCAGAGGTGTCCTTCACCATCGCCGATGAGTTTCAAAACCAAGGCAACGGCACCATCCTACTCGCGGCCCTCTGGCTGCACGCCACCAGCCTCGGCATCACCCATTTCATCGCCCACGTGCTGGATGAAAACCTGGTCATGCGCGCCTGGTGGGATGCCCTTGGCGCTACCGCCACCGTAGGAGAGCGCGGCTGGCAGCTCACCCTGCCACTGGATCAAAGTCTGCTCCCAAGCACACCAACCACTCGCAGCCTCCTGCGCTGGCTCAGCCAACTGGAAACCGCACCGCATTCGCTCTGATACCTCTTGAACGCACCTCGGTTCTGACATTGACTGCGCCCCATGTCCTTAATCCGCCGACTCGGCAGACTCCTCCCCCTCATCCTACTGCTAAGCGCCTGTTCCTCCCGGGTGGAACCTCGCGTTAAAGTCGCCAAAACGACCCTCAATGACGAACTCAGGGATGAACTCAGAGACAGCACCCTTTCCCGCACTCTCGAAGAGGCAGCCCTCGCCTCGGACCGCTCCATCCCCAGCAAGGGACGTTACAACATCGCGGTTGAAAAATTCCTCGTTGCCCTGCAAAAGCGCGCCCCCATCAGTGACTGGTCTGCCCCCCTGCGCGTCAGCCGCCCAGGGCGCGACTGGTTGATCAGCTTCGAGCCCCATGTCTCCGGAAAGGAGCTAGGCCGCGAGCTCCCACCCTCCGCCTTCACCCGCCTCTTCCCCGCCTACGGTTACAAAGTGCGTGACTGCGAGCACCTTGTCTCTGGCTCAGGTGTTGGCACTCCACTTGTGCTCGCCATGGAGGACATTGACCGCCTCATCAAAGAGCGCCCCTTCCGTCCCCGTGTCGCTCTTTACGCACCAGGCACTGCTGTGCTGGAGTTTGGCCGCGCTCCCACTCCAGACGCCCCCATCCCCGTTCGCCTGCGCATCTACAACACCTTTGAAGTCAGAAAAGTCGAACTCGCCGGCAAAACCCGCCCACTCGCCTACCATGTCAGCGCTGCCGTCCAGATCTCGCTCGACAACAAATACATTCGCAAAAGTGCCCTCGGTGGATTGCTGCGCCCAGACAAGCGGGAGGAGGACATTGGTCTCTTTGGCCTGCAGGCTTACGATCCAAAAAAAATCCCTGTCGTCTTCATTCACGGCCTCAAATCAGACGCCCACATCTGGAAGAATGCCGTGAACGAGATTTACCACGATCCGGAGCTTTCCGCCCGCTATCAGCCCGTCCTCTTTCTCTACCCCTCCGGTCTCAGCGTCCCCTCCTCCTCCGCAAGTCTCCGGCAAAGCCTACAGGCCTATCGGAACCTCTGGGACCCGGAACATGATGATCCTGGCATGAATCAAATGATCCTCGTCGGCCACAGCATGGGCGGCATCCTCACCCGCCTCCAGGTCATCGACTCGGGGGAGTCCCTTCGAAAGGCCTTTTTCACACGCCCCATTGAGAGCATCCCTTGGCTCACCGATGAACAAGCCGCCTCAGTCAAAAGAGGTCTCGTCTTTGAGCCCCAGCCCTTCATCAAGCGCTCCGTCTTCGTCGCTGTCCCCCACCGCGGCAGTGAAGTTGCCGACCTTAAAATCGTCCAACTCGCCATCCGCCTCATTCGACTCCCAGGGGACGCTGTCAGCATCGCCAAAGCAGCCCTTACCTCAGATGCCAGCGTCCTGAATCCCGCCCTGCTAGAGTACAACCTCTTTGGCCTCCGCAGCGTGGACATGCTGTCACCTGGGCACCCCTACTTTGAGGCCATCAACCAACGCCCCATCCTTGTCCCCCATCACTCGATTATCGGAGACAACGGCAAACGTATTCCCCCGGACTCCACAGACGGCATCGTCCCCTATTCCAGTTCCCATCTCGACAGCGCTCAATCCGAACTCATTGTCCCCTACTCCCATAGCTGCGCCGAGAAACCCGAGACGGTTCACGAAATCCTCCGCATCCTCCACCTTCACGCAGGCATCAAACCCTGATCCCCCAGCACCATGGCCACTTCTTCCGACTCCCCAACTCTCCGCATCGGCATCGTCGGCGCTGGTAGTATCGTCCGCCAACGCCACCTGCCCAACCTCCGCCAACTCCCCGGCCTTCGTATTCAAGCCGTCGCCAATTCCACCCTCGAAAGCGCCCGTGCCTTCTGCAACGAACTCGCCCCCGAAGCCGTCCCCTTAGCGCGTTGGGAGGATGTCGTGGACAATGACGAAGTCGATATTGTCTGGATCGGCGCGGCCCCCTGGCTGCATCATGACGCCACCGACTTCGCCCTCTCTTGTGGCAAGCACGTCTTCTGCCAGGCCCGCATGGCGGCCACCCGCGCCGAAGCTGAGCGCATGTGGGAGGCCTCCCTCCGTTACCCCGAGCTCGTCACCGCCCTTTGCCCCCCGCCCCAAGGCATGAAGCACGGCCTGCTCGTGCAAAAACTCCTAGCCGAAGGTGCCATCGGCATCCCCCACCAAGCCACCCTGCACAGCCTCTCCGCTGCATGGCTTGCCCCCGAGGCTCCTATGCATTGGCGACAAAACGCTGACATCAGCGGCATCCAAATCCTCACCCTCGGCATCTACATCGAAGTCCTCCAACGCTGGCTTGGCCCCATCTCAGAGGTCGCCGCCCGCGGCCGCGTC
>JBIIUD010000201.1:0-5706 GCA_044340175.1 Verrucomicrobiaceae bacterium | reverse complement strand
AGGTGGCAGAGTGGGCGAAGCAGTATGAGAAGGACTGCCGTGAGGCATCTTTGTTATCGCTGCACTCCTTCAGTGAGACAGGGGAGGTTTGGTCAAAGGCGAAGAAGAGTGGGCGTTTTTTGTCGATGCCTTTGCGCAAGCGGAAGCAAGCAACACAGATACAAGAACTCCTGTCCATGATGCCCCCCGAGGCTAAGGCGGCGCATGCGCGGTTGGGTCAACAGAGGAAAGAGAGACTCAAGCTTGCGGTGGTGAAGGCGCGGGTGATGGCGCTTGAGCTGATGACACCGTTGGATGAGGCTCAGCGGAAAGCGGTGGAGGCGCTGGCGTCGGCCTTACCCATCGAGAAAGAAGAGCCCATTCTGACACCGCAAGTGGAGCCCTATCCCTGGCGGGTGTGGAAGACGGTGGAAGGGGCCAAGCGGGTCTATGAGATTTTGGACGATCGGCAGGAGCGGTTGTTGGCCAAGGGGTTGGCTCGATTGGAGCAGGGCAATAGCCAGAGCAGTGCCACTGAAGAGACGCAGCCGGTGGCGTTGCGGCATCCGGCGCTGGGGCCGGCGGACATGACGGGGGTGGAGGCGGCGATCTCGGAGCATTTGGCGGCGACCTCGCGCGAGCAAAGTCTGCGCGGCCTGGAGACGATGCTGCGCGAGGTGGAACTGGTGGGGCGGGTGGTGGATCTGGATGAGGCGGCGGTGAGTGCTTTGGAGTTGGCGGCGAAAGGAACGGCGCAACGGGCGGCGGAAGCCTACCGAGTCAATCAAGGCCGCTACATGCGCAGTCAGGTTCAGGGGGCGACGCCTGACACGATCCGGGAGCGATTGCGGACCGTGGGCGGGTACAGCTTTTACATGGGGCGGGAGGGGCCGACGCTGGTGGAGGAGACGCTGGATAGCCTGATCACGGATGAGCAGCGCAAGCAGGTGTGGGCTTACCAGGATGAGGTGAAGAAACGCCAGAAGGAAGCGATCCTGCTGGTGCTGCTGGCGCGGGTGGATCAGGCATTAGGATTGTCCGAGGACCAGTCGGCGACGTTAGCCGTGAAGTTGCAGGAGGTGATGGAGAAGTATGGGCCTGACATCGAGCAGAACTTTCGTGGCTGGGGAGAGCGGGTGCCGTGGTTTCTGCAAGGTTACTATTTGATGCTGCCTGGTGCGGGATTGTCAGACGCAGACTTGAAGGCGGTGCTGAATGAGCGGCAAATGACGCTTTGGGATGCAGAAGTGACGCAAAGAGGCGGTAGCTATTGGGCGCAGGTGCTGGAGTATCATGAGCAACGGAAAAACCGAGGGAGAGGTTCAGCGGCCAAACGGAGGATCTTTTTTGAACAATGAAAATATCTGCAAGCAAACGATGGGTCATGGGGCTGCTGCTGGTGAGCGCCGGGGCGCTGCGGGCGCAGGGGCCGGAGATCCGCTATGGCGGGGAGATCCCACCGGAGGTGGACACGATCTATGAGCGGGGGCTGGGCTGGCTGGCACAGGCGCAGAAGCCGGAGGGCAACTGGGAAGATGGCAACTCGGGCGCGGGTGTGGATGGGCTTTGCATCATGGCCTTCCTGGCTAGCGGTGAGGACCCCAATTACGGGCGCTATTCGGGGAACATCCGGCGGGCAGTGCGCAATCTGGTGAAGCAGCAAAACCAGGAGACGGGGTACCTGCCCAATAGCATGTATCACCATGGCTTTGCGATGCTGGCGCTGAGTGAGGTGTATGGAGCGGTGGATGAATCGCTGGTGTGGCCGGAGTCAGCGGGCAAGGACAGGCCGTCGCTGGCGAAGGCGTTGGATTTGGCGATCCGGTGCGCGGCGACTTCGCAGAAGAAAAATCGCTGGGGTGGCTGGCGCTACTCGCCGGATGCGAATGACGCAGATACCTCGGTGACAGGCGCCATTTTGATGGGGTTGCTAGCGGCGCGCAATGCGGGCATGGAGGTCCCGGATGAGGTGATCAAAGCAGCGATGGAGTACATGAACCGGAGCACGGGTAAGGATGGCTCAGTGGCGTATTCGGGCGGCTTTGGAGGCATGGGGGAATCGATGAATCGGTCCGCGATCGCGACCCTCGTCTCAGCGGTGAGCAAGGTGAAGGATGACGCGAAGTATGAGGCGACGCTGAAGCACATCACGACGCGGTTGGACCACCGCGAGAGCAGCTACAAGGAGTACTTCCGCTACTACATGGCGCAGGCGCTTTTTCAGGGGGACTACGACGCGTGGAAGAAGTGGAATGCGGGCACGGTGCGGCAGTTGTCGGAGTCGCAGCGGGAGGATGGTAGCTTTGATGGGGGCGCCTATGGCACAGCGATGTCGATGCTGGCGCTGGCTTTGAACTATCGCTTTCTGCCGATCTATGAAAGGTAAGCACGGGCTCTGCTGCGTGGGTTTGATTCTGCTCCTGATGAGTGGGGGCGGAACGTTGGCGCAAGAGGAAGTGTCCGTGAAAGGCAGGCTCAAATGGGTCAGTGGCGATGAGTTGAGTGGGCAGTGGCTGGGGATGGAGGCGGGTTGGTTGAAGTGGAAGGCTGATGAGTTGGAAGAAGCGGTGCGGGTGTGGCTACCGAGGACGGTGGGGTTTGAGGTGGATCGGGTCAATCTCCCCCAACCGATGCAAGGGAAGTGGACGATGACAGGTGCGGATGGCTCGTTTTTGGGTTGTGAAACGTGGTCGCTGGAGGAGGGGGCATGGAAAGCGAAAACGGCGCATGCGGGGGCGGTGAGTTTGAAGGCGGAGTCGGTGAGGGAATGGCGCAGAAGCGGCAAGACAGGAGCGCTGCTGTATGCAGGGCCAGCGGGTGAGTCGATGTTCAATCACGACAATCCAGGGGAGATGGTGGGACAACGGTGGGCCTGTGCGGAAGGCGGGGTTTTGAGCACGTCGTCGATTGATCAGTCGATGTCTTTGCCCCTGGCACTGCCGGAGAAGATGAGGATGGATTTCTGGTTGCGATCCAAAGGGGGGATGCCGCAGTTTCGGTGGAAGATTCGGCACAGTGGGCGGCAGCTCGAGGTCGAGAGCTGGATGGAGGAATTGGTGGGGCGAGGTGAGGGGATGCCGGCGCGATTTGCGACGCTGTTTGAGCCGGAGATCATGCTCAGCGTGTGCGTGGATTTTACCGCGAAGCAGGCGCTGGCTTATGATGTGATGGGCAAGGAGGTGGGGCGCTGGAAGGTGCGTGGGGAGAAGTCGCGGGTGGTGTCGGGTGGCGCGCCGGGTGGTTTGTTTGGGGCGTTGGCAGGGGCGCTGGCGAAGGGTTTGTCTAGGCCGCCGTCGGCGAGTCGGAATCAGAAGGAGATCGAAATCGAGGAAGGTCTGGTGCTGATGAACATGGGGGGGCATTTGAGTCTGGAGCGGTTGCTGATCCGGGAGTGGGATGGCAAGCCTCCGATGGTGCGACCGCAGGATGGCCCGTTTGTGGAGACCTTGGCGGGGGAGGTCTTCGTGGGCAAAGTGAATCAAGTGAGTGAAGGGACGGTGCAGATGGCAGGAGTGAAGGTGCCTTTGGAGGAGGTGGCTTGGGTGCGCACGGCGGCTTTGAAACAAGGGGCGAAGATCCCGGTCAAGTCGGCGAGTCCGATCGAGGAAGAACTGGTGATGCAGTTCAATGATGGATCGTTTTTGAAGGGCAAGGGTTTGGCGGCAGATGCGGTGGGGATGCAGGTGCAGACGATTTTTCATGAGCAGGCGTGGGCGGTCAGTCTGGCGGGCGTGCGTCATCTTGGGTGGGTGATGCCGGAGCCCAGCGCGGGCCCTCCGATCCGGCAAGTGGAGTATCTGGACGGTTGGGAGCGGGGCAAGGTCGTCACTCGTGGCACATGGGAGCCAGGAGATGGGGCCGTGCCGAGGTGGCGACTGGATGGCGCGGACAAGGCGGTGCGAATCAATGGAGAGGGACCGTGGAGTTTGACACGGGCTTGGGCGGGTAGGGAGACGTGGGTGAAGGCGTTGCCGGGATTGGCACATTTGGAGTCGGGTGAATTGGTGCCGGCCGAGGTGGAGGCGTGGACGGAGAAGGAGGTGGTTTTGCGGTCGCTGATCTCAGCGGAAGGCGCTGTGGCGCGGCTGCCTACGGAGAATGTGAGGGCGCTGGAACTGGCTGGGGAGGGCTTGAAGTCGCGTGGTTTTGAGGATGAAGGCTGGGTGGTGCTACGGGGTGGGGACAAAGGAGTGAAGGTGGAAAAGGCGGCCGGGAAGGTGACGCTGGAGCCTGGGGCGGCGTTCGGGCATGGGTCCTTTTTACAAGGGACTCAGTTGAGCTTCATGCTGAGCAGTCGTCAGTCCTATGGGGCGCTGCGGGTGCGTTTGTTTTGTGATGGCTTGCAGGAAAAGTCGGCGCATCTGTCTCTGCTGGTCATGCGCAGTGGCAGCACGGTTTATTGTGGCATTGAGGACCCGAAGCGTCCGGGGCAGATCCGTGGCAACACCCATCGGGTGCCCATCGAGTATGAGAAGCCCTTTGAACTGGCGCTGAAATGGACGGGCACCAAGTTGGAGGCGTGGATCAATAGCAGTGTGGCGATGACTCATGCGGTCACAGAGGCGACGAAGTCGGGCGTAGGCATCGTGATGGAGCCGACGAGTGTTTGGGGGAATGCCATGCAGGATCAAGTGATCACGAACCTGGCACTGACCGCGACACCGGGAGCGCGGGCGCGGCCGTCCTTGGAGGTGGAGTCACGCGAGTGGGCGCTCCAGGTGCCGAGACGGTTGGCAGACACACCTCCGCGTCATTTGGTGCTGGCTCGCAATGGCGATGTTTTGCGTGGCACGGTGGAGGGAGTGAACTCACGACTGGTGACCCTACGTTCCGGTTTGGAGGTGATGGAGGTGCCGCGTGAACGAGTGGCACTGATGGTGCTGCCGAAGTCGGCGGGTGAGCAACCCCGAGCCAAGCTGGAGGCGGTGGACAAGTCGCTCTGGTGGGTGGAAACCGCCGGAGGTGGCAAGGTGCGGTTGAAGGTGACTTCGCTGGGGCCGCAGTGGGTGAAGGGGGAGTCGCCACTGCTGGGGCGGTGTCGGATTCCCGCAGACCAGGTGGTGGCGATTTCGGCGGAGGCGGAGGCGAAGGCGGCGGCCAAGGGGGTGTTCAGCGATTGGCAATTCACTCTGGCACCGACGCCAGAGATCCCGACGGCCGCGGAAGGGGCGGCGGCAGAGTTGAAGGACAAGCCCGCGCCGGGTTTTGATCTGGAACGGGTGGCGGGTGGCCGATTCAAGTTGGAAGAGGCCAAGGGGAAAGTGGTGGTGCTGGATTTTTGGGCGACGTGGTGCGGTCCCTGTTTGAAGGCGATGCCTGAGATCATGACGGCGCTCAAAGACCTACCGCAGGATCAGGTGCGACTGGTGGGGGTGAATCAGGGGCAGGCAAAGGCAGAGGTGGCGGCGTTTTTGCAGACGCGGGGCTGGGACCTGGAGGTGGTCTTGGATCTGGATCAGAAGGTGGGTGGCCTGTTTGGGGTGAAAGGCATTCCTCACACGGTGGTGGTGGGGCCGGATGGCAAGGTGGCGTGGGTGAGCACCGGTTATTCCGCGACGATGGCAAAGGAATTGACAGAGGTTGTGCGGAAACTGCTGCCATGAACGTACTACTGGGGCGTGATATCTGCAAACTGATGAATGAACGATCCCTATTTGATCTGAACCCACTGAGTCGTGGCGTGATGGGGATCTGTGGCGTGATGGTTTGGCCCTGGCTCCTGATGTT
>JBIIUD010000200.1:0-5721 GCA_044340175.1 Verrucomicrobiaceae bacterium | reverse complement strand
GCTAAAGGCGGCTTTGAGAGCGGCGGCGCCTTTGATGATGGCGACTTTGGGGAAACGGGCGGTGAGCATTTCTTCAACGCCGTTGTCCACTTTGCTGGGCCAGAGGCGGACTTCCACATCAGGGAGGTATTTTTCCAGGAGGGCTAGGACACCGGGGGTGTGGGCGATGTCTCCGATATTGACGGTTTGCCAGGAGGATCGAAGGAGGATGCGAGGCGGTCCACCTGCGGCCTCAAGGGAACGAGCGATGGCGGCAGCGAGAGTGGCGGTGAGAAAGTGTCTGCGATGCATGAGAGTAGGGGTGGCGAGGTGGCGGCGAATGGCAAATACCGACTCGAGTGTTAGCCCTTTTTCCATTCCTCACCCTCTTCGTCATCATCGCCAAAATTAAAGTCGAAGGTGCTGTCACTCTCCTCCTCATTTTCTTCGTCGTCATCGTCATCCTCGAAGTCATCATCATCGTCCTCCTCCTCCTCGTCTGAGAAGAAATCGTCGTCACCGGGGAAGAGTTCGGACTCAAGGTCATCTTCGGTGCCGAGGTGATCCTCATCATCGTCGTCGGGATCTTCTCCTGAGGAATCGGAGAGGCTAGAGCCTGGTGCTTGATAGAGGCCTTGGGCCTCAATTTTGGCGAGGGTTTGAGTCACGTCCTCGACGGCGTCCCAGACTTCTTGGGCGACGAGGATTGGGGCTGCAGCTTGGGTTGCCAGAGCGATGCAGTCACTGGGGCGGGCATCGATTTCGATCAATTTGCGGTTATGCAGTTCATTCTCGGCGGAGAGGATCAAGCGGGCGTGAAAGACGCCGGAGTCGAAGTGATTGATGACGACGCGGTCCACTTTGGCGCCGAAGGCGAGCAGGAGGTGACCGATGAGGTCATGCGTGAGGGGGCGCTCTTTGGAGACGCCGCGCATGAACATGGAAATGGCGGTGCCAACATTTTCATCGACATAAATGACGAAGGTTTTTTCCTCCGTGCCCAGGAATACGGCAAAACTTCCCTCAAGAGGGAGGACCGCGCGCAACCGGACTTCGATGACTTGATTGTTCATGGCTGGAGTTAAAACGTCCAGAGAAGGAAGGCAACTGTCCGCCGCAACTTTTGTCAGGGAAGCGGTGAGGGTGAGAGGGGGCCGGTATGATAGCCTGCGTTGCGGAAGCGGCGTGACACTTCAACGTATTTGGCGGCGAGGACGAGGTTAGCCGCGCGCTCTTGTGGAGCGAGCGAGCGCACGATGCGGCCGGGTGTGCCGACGACGAGTGAGCCTTCTGGAACGACGAGGCCTTTGGGCACGACCGCGCCTGCGGCGATGATGCTGCGGGGGCCGATGCGACAGCCATCCAGGAGGATGGCACCCATGCCGACGAGCACTTCATTCTCGACTTGGCAAGCATGGATGATGGCGCGGTGTCCTACGGTCACGTCCTCGCCGATGACGGCGGCGTGATCGTCACTGACATGCACGACGGCACCGTCTTGGACATTACTGCGGGCACCGACTGAGATGCGGTTAATGTCACCACGGAGAACGGCGCCATACCAGATGCTGGCTTGGTCGGCGAGAGTCACATCCCCCACGACAATAGCACCCTGAGCGATGAAAACCGAGGCTTCCACAGAAGGGAATTTTTCAGGAATCAAGAAGTTTTTTAGTGAATGGGTGCTCATAAAATCCGCTTCGTATCAAGGTTTCCGAATTTTTTGGTTTGACGTAAGACGGCGTATGGCCTCTAAATCCAACGTAATTCCGCTGTTCAACATGCGCGGAAAGTTGCAACATCTCAACGAACAACCAACAACACACACAGCAATATTATGGCAAACAAAGCTGAACTCCTCGAACTCGTGCAGAAAAACCTCGGCGCTGACGCCTCCAAGCGTGCCGCTGGTGACGCACTTGAAGCGGTCCTCGATGCCGTGTCCAAAGCAGTCAAGAAAGACGGCGTGGTCCAACTGATCGGATTTGGCACCTTCAAGGTGGCCAAGCGTGCTGCCCGCACTGGCCGTAACCCAAAGACTGGCGAAGCCCTCAAAATCAAGGCTTCCAAGTCCGTGCGTTTCGTCGCCTCTTCGGCGCTCAAGAAGTCGCTGTAATCGGCTGACAGCTTTTCATAGCTGAATCTTGACCGCGTCCTTCACAAGAGGGCGCGGTTTTTTTGTGCCGGTTGACTCGAAATCCTACCTTGAAGGTGGAATTCCAGGCTAGCGTTCAGCCATCCAAAGGATCGCTCCCATGCCGCCTTGGCCTGGCGCGCCTTGGACGACGATGCCGAGTTGACGCGTGAGATCTCCGACTCGCGCCGTGGAGATGATGCGGCGGGTGCCGCTGCTGACGGAAAGGATGGTGCTGAGTTGCTGGGGATTTCCCGAGATGCCGAGGCGGCTCATGGCGATGCCCAAATCCGGAGCGGGGAGGTCGTCTTGGGTGTTGGGAATGCCATCCGGACCGAGGCGGCGGCTGCGGAACTGGCGGGCAAGGGTGACGTCCGCGCCAGTCAAAGCGCTGAGCAGTTCGGGCTGTGCTTCATTGACATCTAGGACTCCACTGGCGTGAGTGCTGAACCAGGTGCGCCAGGCAGGGAAAACCTCCTCGACCATGTGCATGCCTTTGACCATGGCCATTTCCTCGACGGAGCGGAAAGGGCGGTTGAAAGGGAAGCCGGGGCGGCCATAGGCGCGGGCTTCGGCACCGGGGCTGCGCTCAAAGACGTCGGGGTCCACCCAGTCCATGAGGGCGTTGATGATGGCGTCAGAGGCTTGCAGGTCCTTGATGCCCCAGAAGTTCAGCAGGCGCCGCCAAGTGTCGCGATCTTCACGCAGGAGCAGGACGTTGGGATTGATCAGACCATCTTCACCAGTGACTTCGACATGCAGTTCTTCGTCGCCATCAAGCCGCTGGTGCAGAAGGGGATCGTCTGGGCGCACATCGGGGTGCATGGCTAGGGAGACCCCCGTCTCTGCCAGCAGTCGGGCGCGGAAGATTTGGGAGCGGGTGGCGTCAAACTCGGCGTCCTGCATGACCAGCATGGCGGTGGTGGTGACGAGCAAGATGAGCAGGCCGATGATCCAAAGCACGGCCATGAGGGCGGCACCTTGGTTGCTGGCAGGAAGTGGGCGTGGGCTCATGAGAGGGATGACGGCGGAGGTCACGGATTTCCCGGCAGCGACGGCGTTGATGGCCCTGGAGGATTGGGATTGCCTGGGTTAGTAGGATTGGGTGCGCCGGGGGTTGGAGTCAGTACGGCGGGATTCTGGGTGGGGATAACGGGTGGGATCCAGAACACGGCACGCATGGACTGGCCGTCATCGAGTTGCACAATCATTTCTGCCATGAGTGGACGGCGGGCTTCTCGCCACAGGTTTTCCCAGCGCTGGGTTTGGGGATCATAGAACTTCCACTCGAATTTGCTGACACGATCCATGAGTGCCAGGGAGGTGTCGTTTTTGGAGGGGCGGACGTTTTGGCCGGAGCGAAGGGCAAGGGTTTGCTGATCATCCAGCACGCGCAGGAGGACACGCAGGTAGCCACCGGGACGCGGCTCCGCGGTGAGTTCCAGCCCGGTCTCTGGGGGCAGGGCTTCCCCAGGGGAGAAGCTATTGCCGCCATTGACGATGGTGAGGCTGGGAATGTAGGTGCCGCCATCGGAGCGGTTGGCCAGACGGATTTCAGCGTTGCCTGGGAGCCCACGAAAGGAGCGCCGGAGGTAATCGATGAGGTTTTGCCGCATCATCGCCCGTTCCTGATTGGCGGCGAGGTCGCTGCTGAGTTCCATGGTGCTTTTGGCGACGCCGAAGATGCCTGCAAGCAACAGAGCAAGCACGCCCATGGCGATGACCATCTCCATCAGCGTGAAGCCGCTGTCGCGTGGTGAGTGGCGGGTGCGTGTCATGGTGATGGGCGCTAGCCTCCGATGGGGACGAAGGCATTGACGAAGCGAACGGTTTCGGCCTCGAGTTCCATGGGTTGGCCGTTGGTGTTCCATTTGGCACTGGCGCGGATGGTGAAAAAGCCTTGGAGTTCACGGCCCTCTTTATTGCGCATGCCTTCCAGTGGGCGGATGAGGACACGATAGGTAACCGCGCCTCCCTCCGCTTTGATCTCTTGATCCAGTTCCTGGAGGCCGGGAACTTTGCCGTATTCGTCGATGATGGATTCGAGGCCCTGTTCTACCTCCCGAAGAGTGCGGGACTCCAAGGTGAGCTGACCCATGAGTTGAATGGTCTTCACGAGGGCCAAAGCGGCGATACCGAAGACGGCGAGGGCTAGGAGAACCTCAAAGAGGGTCATGCCACGAGAACGGAAGCGGCGTTTCATAGAGGCTTAAAACATCTCCATCTCTTCCTCGCTGGGCGTGCCGGTGAGGGGGTTGAACTTCAGCATGATGGCGGAGTCCTCTGCGGCGAGACGCACGCTGAGGGGCTCGCAGAGGCCTTGGGAGCCGAACCACCAGCGGTGGCCGTCTGCGGGCTCCCAGTCGCGTGCGCCCCAGCGTTTGATGAACATTTTCATGCCCTTCGGCAAATTTACCCGATCGCTTTGGCCACTTTCGGCGGTGATGAGGGAGAAACCGTGGCGGTCGAAGCTGATGGCGAAGCCACGGCCTTGGATGGCGGAGGCGCGGACGGCTAGTTTGGACAGCCTGATGAGTTCATCCCTGGGCTTTTTCACCGTCGGGTCGGGCGCGGCCTGGCGCATGGCAAAGGCGGCCACGCCCAGCATCAGCATCATGACCGCCATGACAGCGATCATCTCGAGGAGGGTGAAAGCGGCAGCGGAACGCCGGGCTTTATTCCGGCCAGATGTCATCATCCGTGCCCTCTTTCTTGTCCGGACCGACCGAGAACAGGTCGAAGCCGGTGGAGTTTTGTTTGCCGGGATTGCGATAGACATACGGGCTGCCCCATGGGTCGATCAATTCGTTTTCCTTAGCGTATTGGCGCCAAGGTTTTTTGCCGAGACCGGACGGTTTCGTGACAAGTCCTTCGAGCTGGGTTGGCAATAAGCCGCCGGAGTTGGTCCTGAAGCTCAGCATGTGAATATTCAGGTCGCGAATGCCGGTTTTGGCTTTGGTGACTTTAGCGTCCTCCATGACACCGCTCAGGGACATGGTGGTCACGGTGACGAGAATGCCGATGATGCCTAGGACGAGCATCATTTCCATCAAGGTGAAGCCGGCGCGGCGGACGGCAGGGGTAAGGCGGGTGTTTTGCATGGGGCTAAGAAGGGTAGTAGAGAAAAGGGGAGGTAAAGAAACAGCAGGCTTCATCAGGTCAACGCCGCTGCGACGGGTTTTTGCTTGTCCCATTTTTAGCCGCATATGCGCCAGGATGCAAAGGGGAGTGTCCGAGGGGGCGGTAAAACCGCTGGCCAGGGTGAATCCATTCAGTATGGATGCGTGGGGCTGTGGTCCGTTGATAACGATGTGTGCCAAAATCTTAACCAAGCTGCGTTTCGGCCTTTGTAGACCGGTGATGGCGGGTGCCTGGGCTTTAGCGGTGGCTGTCGCAGGAATGGTGGGTTGTCGCCCAGAGGTGGAGCAGACGCCGCTGCCCATGCCTCCCGCTGAATGGGTGAGGCAGGACAATTCGCCCCGGCTTCGGGAGCTGGATTTTGCGCCCTTTGAGCGTGCCTTGGCGGGGCTGAAGAAAGAACGTATCCGCCAGATCTGGGAGTGGGTGCAGGATGGGACCGTGCCCGACATTCAGCGGGCGATGGCGGA